>JAIWOA010000101.1 GCA_020217115.1 Calditerrivibrio sp.
AGTTTATCTTTTCCGATATAATCAACGAAGGAAAATACAGATTCTAATTGACTCTCAGCAGAAATATATTCATTGCCCACTATAAAAGATACTTTTTTAGCATTGTTTATGATACTTCTCAGATTCTGGTAAACAAATTCATTCGAACCTTTGATATCTTCAAATATTTTTGCAAAATTACCATAATCTGCCATGAATGAAGCATCTGTAAAGAAATCATATTCATATTTTTTCAACCCTATAGTAACAAGCTTTGAGTTATTATGGATAACTGCATTCATAACCCTCCACTTTGTACCAAGGGATTCTGAAAATATATCAGAACCTACCACGAAGATAAGATCAGATCTTTTTATATCATCAATTGTACCGATACTATCAAGGGTATTAAATTTATTTTTATAGAGTTTGTAGTAACCATTTTCCTCAAAATCAAGCTCTGAGAATATTCTAAAACCGTTCCTTTCTGCAAACTCTTTGTAAACAAATAGTGACTCTGTAGATAACCTACTACCCAATAAGACTCCAACAGCACCACTACCATAGTTGTTTACAACTGATTTTATTGAGGATGACACCTTATCAACAAGTTCCCCTAACTCAACCTCTTTTAATCCATTTTCATTTTCCATTGGGGATAAAAATCTTGAAGGATGGTCAGGATATTTATATGTATACCTTCCTTTAGAACATACAAAAGAACTCTTAGTGGATCTACCCCTATAAATCTCATCATCCTTTACATCAAACTCCACATTACAACCAACAGGACATATTGTGCAAACAGATTCTTTTTTCTGTAGATCCCAGGATCTAACACTATGTTTATATGGTTTATCAAGTAATGCACCCACAGGGCAATTATCGACACACAGCCCACAAAAATCACAATTTAGAGTTTCCCCCTTTGCAGGGACTATCAAATTATTAAACCCTCTATCCTCTATTTTGAGTGCACTGTTCCCTGTAATCTCATGGCAAATCTTCACACATCTCTCACACAATACACAAAGATTGGCATCATGAATAATCATGTTCCAATCAAATACAGGCTTGTTTGGCTTTTGAGATTTGACAGATTCCTCCTTTATGCCAAAGGCATAGGCAGTATCCTGAAGCATGCACTCTCCAGCTTTATCACAAACAGGACAGTCTAGGGGATGTTTTATCAGAATAAACTCCATCATCCTGTTTCTCTGTTTCTTTACCTCATCAGTATTAGTAAAGACCTTCATACCATCTATAGCATATGTAACACATGATGCCATAGGTTTAGGATATCCTTCAACCTCAACAAGACAAAGCCTGCAAGCACCTGTGGGGGTAATATGTTCAAGATAACACATCACAGGAATATCTATGTTGTTTTTTTTCGCTATATCAAGGATCGATTCCCCTTCTTCAAAACTATAATTTACACCATCGATGGTAATCTGTGGCATATCAAACCTCTTACTTTATTTTATTCTCCAAAACTTACCATTGCCATTCTCATACATCTCAGACACCTTGTAGCTTCAAGGTACGCCTGCTTCTCTGAATATGGTTTTTCTATCTCCTCAAAATTTTTGACTCTGTATTCAGGATCAAGCTTTGGCTGATGAACCCTATGTATTGTCTTTGTCTCGCAAACCTTTTCGGTTTTATCAAATACCTTATTTTTATACAATGTTAACTGCAGCTTTTCCTCATCTGTAAGGTAAACATCCCCTTCCATAAGATACCTGTCCATCATTATTGCAGCCCATCTCCCAGCTCCAATAGCTTTTACAACTGTATTAGGCCCCCATTCACAGTCTCCTGCAGAAAAAACACCTGGGACATCTGTCATATACAGATCCTCTTTTACACTTATAGTGTTCCACTTAGTTACCTTAATACCATCAGATTCCTTTAAGAAACTAAGATCAGGGAACTGACCAATTGCAGGTATGATTGTGTCACACTCTATTACAAAGTTAGAACCTGGAACAGGCTCAGGTTTCCTTCTACCAGATTCGTCAGGCTCTCCAAGCTGCATCCTTATACATTCTATACCTGTTACCTTTCCATCTTTGGCAATTACCTTCACCGGATTTATAAGGAAATGAAATTTTACACCCTCTTCTTCTGCATCAGCTACTTCATAATCCTCTGCAGGCATCTCAGCCCTTGATCTTCTGTAAACGAGATTTACATCAGTACAACCTAACCTCAATGCTGTCCTAACACAGTCAATGGCAGTGTTACCACCACCAACGACAACAACCCTATTACCTATCTTAACAGGTTTTTTGAGGGAAAAATCCTGAAGGAAATCTATTCCACTACTCATTACTCCGTCATAACCTGCATCTTCCCCTTCAACTCCCATTTCTCTGCTTTTAAAAGCTCCGATAGCTATAAGAACTGCGTCATATTCTTTTTTTAGATCATCTAAAAATATATCTTTTCCAAGCTTTGTATTATACTGAATTTCAACTCCAAGGTTTTGAATAATCTCAACCTCTCTCCTCAAAAGCTCCCTTGGCTGCCTATAATCAGGGATACCCACAGCAACCATACCTCCAGGTTCTGGAAGCATTTCAAATATTTTTACAGTGTGTCCCAACTGAGCAAGATAATAAGCACTACTAAGACCAGCTGGACCAGCACCTACAACAGCTATTTTTTTCTCTGTTTTCTCTCTGTACAAAGGGATGTGAACTTCTTTATTATGATAAAACTCATAATCCCAGGGGGTTCTCTTTAATACCATTATATTTACAGGTTCATCCACCAAACCCCTTCTACAATTCTTCTCACAGGGGTGAGGGCAAACCCTTCCGCAAACACCTGGCAATGGCATTGTCTCTCGTATTATACTCAAAGCTTCATCAAATCTGAAATCTTTGATGGCCTCAATAAATTCTGGTATTTTAACATTAGCAGGGCATCCAGCAGTACATGGAGCAGTCAAATGCCTTACATATTTGTATTCAAATTTACCATTAAAAGAAACCTCGTTTGCAAAATGATAAAAAAATCTGATTACAGGGATCACAGATGTAGGGGCAACAGTACATTTTGCAGATTTGTTTATAGAGATACACATATCCTTTATGGTCTCTATGGGAGAAGCATCAGACTTATTATCCCTTAGTTTTAAAAGTTCTTCTGCAATGATCCTTGTACCTGTTCTGCCGGGAAAACATCTACCACAACACCCATAACTACTGATTTCAAACATATAGTCAGATAAAGTCTTCAATATGTCAGCTTCCTCATCAAAAACAAGAAATCCATCCCAATTCACAAAGGCCTTAACAGGCTTACCATTAAACTTATCATCAATCTTGAAAGGTGATTCTGTCCACTCTTCAACAGGTTTCCCCCTATTATCAATGAGCTTATCCTTCCAAAAACCGAAATATACTTTAGCCATAAAAATTACTCCATTAGATTTATTGCCCTATCGCTCGGTATACTGTATACAATTTAACATCAAATTTTATTAACATAAAAATATAACATTGTCTATATTTTTGTTTATCAAAAGACTAAATTATTGTTTATTCGTAAGCATATCAGGTGTAATACCTACTCTGTAAGCTCCCCAGTGCTTCCCATTTACATAGATCGGCATTGATAGATCTGCAATTACTTCACCGGTATCCCTGAGATAGACCTGTAAAATGAATTTTTTCTCATTTCTTGATGCAGCAATGCCCGTTTGATCATTGAATATCCTTTTATCTCTGCTATTTACAAGATCTATTTTACTGTCACCTGTAGGTTTTTTTGAATAAATTGAGCAATGAGTTGGAGCATAACCGTTAGTATCTACAGCAAGGGCAAATATTGTACCCGGAAGTTCAGCCATCAACCTATCGTACAGATATTGAATCTCTGTCTCAAAGTGGGTATCATATACAGTTTTGTACTTTTGAGGATTTGTATTTGGTATTTTATTATAATTCTTATCAAACACGTTAATCCCTTTACTGGCAAGACTCTCAATCTGCCTGGCTACTTCATCCCTTGACTTTTCTACTTTTCCAAGAATAAGCTCAAAATTACCCTCTCCCGTCTTAAACTTAGTAGCAAGATCCTGCAAATCCTGAGTTTTTTTGGAAAGATATTTTGCATACTCCTGTGAATCAAGGGCCTTATTATAGGTACTCTTACTGAGATGGTCTATTTCACCAATATGCCCAAATATATTACTGTTAGTGGTTGACAGCTCCTCTATTGCAGAAGCCATTGAAACCAATCTTTCTCCTATATTTTCAAAGTCAGTTATAATAAGATTAAACCTCTGGGAAGCATTTTCAACAACATCTTTTGTTGTCCCCATATGTTCGGAGATAACAATTGTTCCATCCTTTGTTTCATCTATGTTTTTCATCATCATCCTTATGTTAACAGAGATATCCTGGGTAGCATCTTTTACCTTTTCAGCAAGTTTTCTCACCTCATCAGCAACAACAGCAAAACCTCTGCCATGTTCCCCTGCACGGGCTGCTTCTATTGCGGCATTAAGTGCTAACAAATTTGTCTGCTCAGATATCTCCGTAATAAGCTTTAAAACCTCCATAACCTTTTCAGAATTTTCAGAGAGAGAATTTGTTGTTTTAACGAAACTATTCAACTTCATGCTCATCTCATCGACCCTTCCAAGTATATCAAGCATCTGATCCCTTGATTCCTTTGCAAAAATTATATTTTTATTTGCAGCATCAGATATGTCAGAAGTATTTTTAGATACGTCATGGAGGGCGTCATTACTTTCTTTGCTCGATAAAAATATATTACTGGCAAGCTCACTTTCCCTCTTTGCCTCATTGGTGGTAATTTCTAAGTTTTTCCTTACCTTAACTGCCTCTGTGGCGATAATTACAGAAGTGTCCCTAATATCTGATATTATCTGTCCAAGCTTCCCCAAAAAACAGTTAAAACTATCTGCAAGGGTACCAAATTCATCATAAGTTATCTTTTTTAGGTTTTTTGACAAATCCCCTTCTCCTACACACGCATCATTAAAAAAGTAAACAAGATGGTTTATCGGCCTCAGAATGAGATATCTTAAAAAAAAGATAACAAAAACACTCGCCAGTAAAACTATAACAAAAAGTATCGTCAAAAATGTGAAAGCCAATGATACATCACTCATTATGGGATCTATCTGAGAAGATGATAATTTTAGTTGCTGAAGCTTCCCATCCAATTCTCTGACAAAACCGTAAAACACGATAAAAACCATTATCTGCAGAAATATAAATACAGAGATATTCCCTACCAGCTTCTTTGTAAGTGAATTGAAGTATTTTCTTTCAAGCATTAAATAAATATCTTTAAATAATCCCATATCAAAACTCCTAAATATTTTGTATAGATATAGAACCCTAATACTGTTTTATCGGCATTATACAACTATTATTTAATAAATCAAGAGAATAAATGGAAAAAATAAACAATGTTCGATTATGGAATTATTCTAATATTCAAACATTGTTACGGTCTATTAAAATTATTTTTCTTCCATCTATATCTATTATACCATCATCCTTCAGTTTTTTAAGCATTCTTGAAAAAGCCTCTGGAGTGGCACCCAAAAGAACTGCCAGATCACCTTTTTTTACAGGTAAAACAATTTCTGAAGATTTTTTCTGTTCTGAGAGTGTGCTTAAATATTTTAGAAAACGTGTCGATAAGTCTGATAATGTTAGATTTTCAACAATATTGACAAAATATTTTATCCTTTTTGCCAGACTGCCTATCATTTTCATGGCAAAATTTGGATGTTTTTTAATCAACAATTCCATCTTTTTTGAGTCTATTGCAAGAGTCAAACAATCATCTAATGCCAATGCTGTAACAGGGTATCTATTTTTCAGAAAAAAAAGGATTTCTGCAAAGATCTCTCCACTCTTTACAAAGTGCATAATAGCTTCCTTCCCTTCTTCATTTGTTTTATAAAGCTTAATAAAACCTGAAATCAAAAAATAGACCTTACTCCCCTCTTCACCTTCCATAAAAAAGATCTCATTTTTTCTCTTTGTTACAATAGAAGTTGCATCTTCAAGCATCGAAGAGATTTCTTGATCATAACCACCGAGAAAAACATTAGAAAATATTTTTATAGCATCACTTTTTTTCATAATTATAAAAGAATATAAACATTTTTTAACATAAGTCAAATAATTTTGATATAATTTGATATATTGTTACATTAACAAAAAAAAACAGTGAAGGAGGAACAAATGAGTATGTTTTGTTATCAGTGTTCAGAAGCAGCAAAAGGAACAGGCTGTACAGTAAAAGGGGTATGTGGAAAGGAAGAATCTGTAGCAAACCTTGAAGATGTGCTTATATATAATTTGAAGGGGCTTGCCTACTGGACTAAAATTGCAAGGGAAAAAGGTGTGCTAAATGAAGAAGCTGATCTTTTTCTTCTCGAAGGGCTTTTCTCAACAATCACCAATGTAAATTTTGATCCAGAGAGATTTGTTGAATTTAACAATAAAGCAATATTCTTGAGAGATAAAATGAAGGATATAGCTGTATCAGAAGGTACTAATCCAAATGCACCATACGACGCAGCAACATGGAAGCCAGCTGGAACAATGACAGATTACCTTGCAAAGTATACAGCAGCATCTGTTCTTGCTGAAGAAAACGAAGATATAAGATCTTTAAAGGAACTTCTAATATATGGATTAAAAGGTATTGCAGCCTATGCTGACCATGCCTATGTATTGAAATATAAATCAGATGAAATATTTAAATTTACAGAGGATGCCCTTGTTGAAACACTAAGAAAAGATATAACAGTAAACGAATTGATAACCCTTGTACTTAAAGCTGGAGAGATTGCAGTTAAAACAATGGAGCTTCTTGATAGAGCCAACACAACAACCTATGGGAAACAACAGATTACACAGGTATCTACTGCACTTATCGATGGGCCGGGAATTCTTGTATCAGGGCATGATCTTCTGGATTTAGAAGAACTTTTAAAACAAACTGAAGGTAAAGGGGTAAACATTTATACCCACGGTGAAATGCTCCCTGCACATGCATATCCAGAACTAAAAAAATATAAGCATCTGGTAGGACATTTTGGAACTGCATGGTACAACCAGAGAGAAGAATTTGACAAATTTAATGGTGCTATTCTCTTTACAACAAACTGTATAGTGCCACCAAAGGATAGCTACAAAGATAGAGTTTTTACAACTGGTCTTGTTGGATGGCCCGGAATCAAACATATACCATCAAAGGCTAATGGAACAAAAGACTTTACTCCAGTAATAAACAAAGCGATTGAAGCTGGAGGAGTGAAAGCTACTGAAGGTAAAACATTAACAATAGGTTTTGCCCATGATCAAGTAATGGCACTTGCAGATAAAGTCCTCGAGGCTGTAAATAGTGGAGCAATTAAAAGGTTTGTTGTTATGGCAGGCTGTGATGGAAGATTTAAAGAAAGGGAATACTACACAGAAGTAGCTAAACAACTTCCAAAGGATACAGTAATTCTTACTGCAGGTTGTGCAAAATTTAGATACAACATGCTTGATCTGGGAGATATAGGTGGTATCCCAAGGGTTCTTGATGCTGGACAATGCAACGATTCTTACTCATTAGCCTATGTCGCTCTCAAGCTAAAAGAGGTGTTAGGGCTTGACGATATAAATAAACTTCCAATATCTTACGATATAGCATGGTATGAACAGAAAGCTGTATGTGTACTTCTTGCCCTACTTTACCTTGGAGTAAAAGGGATAAGACTTGGGCCAGTTCTTCCAGCTTTTCTATCACCAAACGTTGCAAAAGTACTTGTGGAAAATTTCGATATCAAACCTATTAATGGAGTGAAAGAAGATATAGAAAAGATGATGCTCGGAAAATAGTTTTAAAAAAAATATTTGACTAAATCCCCCGAAAGGGGGATTTTTTATATCATAAAAATATATTTATCAATTAATTAAAAAGCATAATAGATTTTATCTATAGATAATCTTTTTTTAAATATACAAACTAAAACTTACACTGCAAAATAAAAAATAATATTAAATATTCAGACAACAAGTATTTGATTAAGAACATATAAAAAAATTTTAAAATTATTTTACAAAAGGTTACTAATTTCTATTGACAATCTAAAAAATCTATAATAAAAGCTTTAAATAATAGAACGGAGGTTTATATGAAAATAAAAAAGCTCATGTGTGCCAATAGAGGAGAAATTGCCATAAGGGTATTTAGGGCTTGCACAGAGCTTGGTATAAGAACAGTTGCAATATATTCAGAAGAGGATAAGTATTCTCTTCATAGATATAAAGCAGATGAAGCTTACCTTGTAGGAAAAGGTTTTGATCCCATTTCAGCTTACATGAATATAGAAGAGCTTATTGATATAGCCAAAAAACATAATATAGATGCAATACACCCCGGATACGGATTTTTAGCAGAGTCATATGAATTTGCAGAGGCATGTGACAAAGCTGGAATTGTTTTTGTAGGTCCAAAACCACAAACAATGAAACTTTTTGGTGATAAAAAACTTGCAAAGGATCTGGCAAAAAGTTGCAAAGTACCTGTTATCGATGGATCAGATGGGATTGTTACAAATCTTGAACATGCTAAAGATCTCGCAAAAAAAATCGGTTATCCTGTCTTATTAAAAGCCACTGCAGGTGGTGGTGGTAGAGGTATAAGGATAAATAGAGATTCCAAAGAGCTTGAAGAAAATTTTGAGTCAGCAATGCGAGAAGCCCTAAAAGCCTTTGGAAAAAGTGATCTTATAATGGAAAAATATATTGAGAATCCAAAACATATAGAAATTCAGCTGATAGCAGATAAGTATGGAAACATAGTTCACCTCTTTGAAAGGGATTGCTCAATCCAGAGAAGACATCAAAAAGTTGTAGAGATAGCTCCATCAATAAATATACCAGTCGAAACACTCAATAAACTATATGAAGATTCTATAAAATTGGGGAAAAAATCTGAACTTATATGTGCAGCTACAGCAGAATTTTTAGTTGATAATTCAGGTAATCACTATTTTCTTGAAGTGAATCCAAGAATACAGGTAGAACATACAGTTACAGAATTAATAACTGGTATTGATATAGTTCAGGCACAGATACTTGTATCAGAAGGAGTTTCTCTATTTAGTAAAGAAATAGGGATAGAATCTCAGGATAAGATATATAAACATGGATTTGCTATACAGTGTAGGGTCACCACAGAGGATCCAGAGAACAATTTTCTACCAGACACTGGTGAGATTGAAGCATACAGGATAGCTACAGGGTTTGGTATAAGATTGGATGCGGGAAATGGGTTTGCTGGAGCAAAAATTACTCCACATTATGATTCACTTTTAGTGAAGGTTTGCAGCTGGGCAACCACCTTTGAACAATCTGCTAAAAAGATGAATAGAGCTCTTAGTGAATTCAGGATAAGGGGGGTAAAAACAAATATCCCATTTCTAAGAAATGTTGTTACAAATAAACATTTTGTAGAAGGTAATTTTAACACAAACTTTATTGATAATAATCCATCTCTGCTGAAGTTTCATAAACCTCAGGATAGGGCCACAAAGGTTTTAAAATTTCTTGCAAATAATATCGTAAACAATCCATCTGGGGTTCAGTTGTCAGATAGTACCATTTTGCCTCCAATTAGGGTACCAGTGGTAAAATATGGGGAACAGATCCCCACAGGAAGCAAAGATATATTAAATAGACATGGTGTCAAGGGTGTTATCGACTATATCAAAAAAAGTAAAGAGGTGCTTTTCACAGACACAACCTTTAGAGATGCCCATCAGTCATTGCTGGCTACAAGGTATAGAACTAAAGATATGTTAAAGATTTCAGATGCCTATTCACACCACCTAAATGGGATATTTTCACTGGAGATGTGGGGTGGAGCAACCTTTGATGTTTCCTACAGATTTTTAAAGGAATCTCCATGGGAAAGACTTCAACTTTTGAGGGAAAAGATACCCAATATACTTTTTCAAATGCTCCTTAGAGGATCAAATGCAGTAGGTTATACAAATTATCCAGACAACGTTATAAAGGAGTTTATACGCTTAGCATCTAAAAATGGTATAGATATATTTAGAATTTTTGACTGTTTTAATTGGGTTGATCAGATGAAATTAGCCATCGAAGAGGTAAAAAAGAATGGGAAAATTGCCGAAGCTGCAATCTGCTATACTGGAGACATACTTGATCCTAAAAGGGTAAAATACTCGTTGAAATATTATATAAATCTGGCAAAAGAACTTTCTGAAGTAGGTACAGATATTATAGGGATAAAGGATATGGCTGGGCTTTTAAAACCCTATGCAGCAAAGGTTCTGGTAAAAGCTATAAAGGAGGAAACAGGTTTACCACTTCATTTCCACACTCACGATACAAGTGGAAATGGAGAAGCTGCAGTGCTTATGGCAATTGAAGCCGGAGCAGATATAGTAGATGCCGCAATAAGTAGTATGAGTGGGTTGACAAGTCAACCAAATCTCAATTCAATACTATATGCAATAGACTTTACTGAAAGAAGATCAAGCATAGATAAAGCATGGGCACAAGCTGTCTCAGATTATTTTGAACGTTCAAGGAGATACTATTTCCCCTTTGAAAGTGGATTAAAATCATCCACAGCAGAGGTTTATGAGCATGAAATTCCGGGAGGGCAATATTCAAACCTTGTAGTTCAAGTCGAAGCTACAGGTCTTATTGATAAGTGGGAAGATGTAAGAAAGATGTATGCAAAAGTTAATAAAGAGCTGGGAGATATAATAAAAGTAACACCATCCTCAAAGGTAATAGGTGATCTGGCAATATTCCTTGTCAGAAATAACCTTGACATACCTGATCTTTATGAAAAAGGTGAACATCTATCCCTGCCAGAATCTGTAGTCTCCTTTTTCAAGGGGATGCTAGGGCAACCATATGGAGGTTTCCCTGAGAGACTTCAGCAGATTGTGCTCAAAGGTGAAAAAGCTATAAAAGGGAGACCTGGTGAGCTGCTCAAACCATACGATTTTGATGCTGCAAAGGATCAACTACATAAAGATTTTGGGAAAATCTTTGATGAAGAATCGGTTGTGAGCTATGCACTTTATCCACAGGTATTTAAAGAGTATCAAAACTTTGTCAATGAGTATGGTGACGGTTCTGTATTTGAGACAAAGGACTACTTCTACCCTTTGAAAAAAGAAGAGGAGATTGAAGTAGAGATTGAAGAAGGGAAAACACTCATAATAAAATATCTTGGACTCAGTGAACCTGATGAAAAAGGTTATAGAAAAGTCTATTTTGAACTCAATGGTCAACCAAGAACTGTCAAAATAAAGGATGAGAAATTGCTCAATCTCATAAAATCAAATGTAAAAGGTGATATAAACAATCCAAAGGATGTATGTGCTTCAATGCCGGGTAAAATAACAAAGATAAATGTAAAAAAAGGTGACAAAGTTAAAAAAGGTGATCTATTAGTCATTACAGAAGCGATGAAGATGGAGACAAAGATCTTATCTAATACGGAAGGAGAAGTCTCTGAGATACTTCTAAATCAAGGAGATAAGATAGAAACTGGTGACCTTTTAATCAAGATCGCCTGATTCCATAAACCGGGCTGTGTAAAAGCAGCCCACCCCCCTAACATTTTTTAACCTAATTTTTGGAAGGTACAATACCAAGTTTTTTCATCGCCTCTAATAATTCATGGATACCAAATGGCTTTTCTAAAAATGGGATCCTTTTTTCTTTTATGAATGACTCTACCCTTTGATCGTTATAAAATCCCGAATTAAGGATAAGTTTGACATCTGGATTTATTTCCATTAACTTTACTGCAAGATCCAGGCCTGAAATCTTAGGCATAATAACATCAATGATACAAAAATCTATTCTATTGATATTTCCCCTATAAATCCTCTCAGCATCTTCAGGTTTATTTACAGCTATCACATTCATTCCTAAAGACTCCAGCAACTTTGACTTTGAATTTAAAATAAGATCATCGTCATCCACAATTAGACAAGTAGTATTAAACTTTCCTATCTCCAGTGATTCTGTACCTGATGATTCTTCCGGCAAATTATCATGAACAGGTAGATATATATTAAAATTAGTACCTAAACCTAACTCTGAATACACAGTTATATAGCCACCATGTTCCTTTATTATTCTGTAGACTATAGACAAACCAAGCCCTGTACCTTCTCCAGATTTTTTTGTGGTAAAGAATGGATCAAATATCTTTGAAAGATTATCTTTGCTAATACCCACTCCAGTATCTGAAATAGTTATTTGGAAGCACTTTTCATATTTGCTACCTTCAAACATATCTAAATCTCTACAATCAAACTTTCTAACCTTTATTCTAAGTTTTCCACCTTTTTCACAATCATCACGCATTATTGTCATTGCATGGCATCCATTTATGCATATATTTAATAAAGCCTGTTCAATCTGACTACTATCCCCCAAAACGGTATAGTCCCCTTCTTCAATATCCACAATAATATCTATAGATTTGTCAACCGTATTTTTCAATATATCAACTACATTATTTATGATATTTAAAATATCAAACTTCTCTCGTTTAGCTTCCTGTTTTCTACTAAATGACAATATCTGTTTAACAATATTTGAAGCTCTGTGGATAGCTTTCTCCATATTTTCTACAATCGGTTTTATATCCTCAGGGCATCCTACGATATGTATAACAGAAATGGAATTCTTCATTGCAGCAAGAACATTATTTATATCGTGGGCAATTCCACCTGCTAAAACACCTAATGCATCCATCTTTTGTGCATGATAAATAAGGGAATCTTTTTTAACATCTTCAGTAATATCTTCAATGGAAATACATATATTTATATCATTGTCTGAATCAATGTTGAAGATATGCAGATCAAAATATCTGTTTGGAAATGAATCAAATTTTACCATATGTATAGATTCTTCTTTACTTTTTGTAATTGCATTATAAATTTCCCTCATTCTGAAATCAGCAATAACATCAAACAGATATTTATTTACAACAGTTTCCTTAAGATCAAACAGATCAAGGAACCTTCTATTTACAAATCTAATTCTCAAAGATCCATCAACAGTTATAACACCATTTGGTATGGAATCTATCAGCTGTTGCATATAGTTTTTCAAACTTTCTACCTCTTTTTTAGAAATCAAAAGATCTTTTTCATTCCCCTTTATGACATCGACGAAATCATAAAAATCGGAGTAAAGCTTTAGTATCTCCCTTGGAGCGATTATATCATTTTTATTATCAATGGTTCTATCGCTCTTATACTTTTCTATAGAATCGATAAGTTGTTGTATAGGATTTATGAAGAAATCACTCAATATACGGGAAAGCCATATGCTTATAAATGAAAATACAAGTATTGCAATGATAACATTACTATATATTCTGTTAATCTCCCTCACCATCTTAATTTGATCCATATACAGGACCACCTTCCCATACCTCGATGATGCAACCATCAACTCCTTTTCATACTTAGTGATATATTTACCCGTTTCATCATCTGGATTAAATAAAGATCCCATCTTTGATATATCACTATCCATAATGATATTGCCATGGAGATTGACAATGGATACCCTTTTTACATCCTCTTTTTTAGATAACTCTTTAACAATGTCAT
>JAIWOA010000102.1 GCA_020217115.1 Calditerrivibrio sp.
GTTCCTGGTTGGGACTGTCATGGTTTACCCATCGAACATCAGGTTGATAAAGAGCTTGGAGATAAAAAATATGAGATATCAAAGTCTGAAATAAGGAAAATGTGTAGAAAATATGCTGAAAAATACATAGATATTCAAAGGGATGAATTTAAAAGGTTAGGTGTGTTAGGTGACTGGGAAAATCCCTATATAACTATGAATTATGAATATGAGGCGATTACTCTCAAAGAGTTGTATAAATTCTTTAATAATGGTGGGATATATAAAGGTTCTAAACCTGTTTATTGGTGTATGGACTGTGTTACTGCACTCGCAGAAGCTGAGGTTGAATATAACGATCATACCTCCCATTCAATTTTTGTAAAGTTTCCAGTGAGAGAAGTCACTAAGTCTAAGCTTGGAATAAATGGTGATCTGTCTGTGGTAATATGGACAACTACCCCATGGACACTACCTGCCAACCTTGGGGTTGCTTTTCATCCCGAATTTAAATATTCAGTTATAAAAATTAATGCATCAGAGAATCAAAATCTTAAAAATGGTGAATTTATAATTCTTGCTACAGAATTGTATGGAAAACTGATGACTCATTTTAAGGTTACAGAATTTGAAGAGGTTTCTCAATTTACAGGTGTGGATTTTGATAGGGGTGTTTGTAAGCATCCCTTTTATGATAGGGATTCTTTAATGATATTGGGTGATCATGTTACCCTTGAACAGGGTACAGGTATAGTTCATACTGCTCCGGGTCATGGTCAAGAGGACTATGAAATTGGTTTGAAGTATGGTCTTGATATATACAATCCAGTTGATGACTATGGTAAATTTAAGAAAGATGTGGAGTTGTTTGCCGGTATTCATGTTGTTAAAGCTAATAAAATTATAATCGATTATATGCAGGATAATGGCTCTCTTATATCTGTAGGTAATATTGAACACTCTTATCCACATTGTTGGAGATGTAAAAAGCCTGTTATCTACAGGGCAACCCCACAGTGGTTTATCTCAATGGAGTCAAACAATTTACGAGCAAATGCTTTAAATGAGATCAAAAAAGTGAGGTGGACACCTTCATGGGGTGAAAATAGGATTACTGCTATGATCGAAAATAGGCCAGATTGGTGTATATCAAGGCAGAGAAGCTGGGGAGTTCCTATAGCTGTATTTTCTTGCGGTGAATGTGGTGAGATAATTATTGATAAAGAGATTCAGGATAGAGTAGTTGACTCCTTTATGAGATATGGAGCTGATGCATGGTTTGACAATGATGTTGAGTATTTTCTTGGCAAAGATTACAAGTGTCCAAAGTGTGGATCTATATCAATAAAAAAAGAAACAGATATACTTGATGTCTGGTTTGATTCTGGTGTTAGTCATGCTGCAGTTTGTGAGGTAAGGGATGAACTAAAACCTTCTGCTGATATGTATCTTGAGGGCAGTGACCAACATAGGGGATGGTTCCATAGTTCACTTCTTGAATCTGTTGGTACAAGGATGAAAGCTCCATACAAGGAAGTTCTAACCCATGGCTTTGTTGTCGATGGGAAAGGGAGAAAAATGTCCAAATCTGTAGGAAATGTTGTAAGGCCACAGGAGATTATTGAAAAATATGGTGCAGAAGTGTTGAGATTGTGGGTAGCAGCAGAGGACTATACTGAGGATGTCAGAATCTCTGATGATATTATAAAAAGACTTGTTGAATCCTATAGAAAAATAAGAAATACTGCAAGGTATCTGCTTGGTAACATTTATGACTTTAACTTTGATACTGAAGCAGTTCCCGTTGATAAGATGATGGAACTTGACAGATATATTATTTTTAAATGGCAGAAGGTAAAGGAGAGAATATATAGAGCAAATAGGGATTATCAGTTTCACATATTCTATCACGCTTTTATAAACTTTTGTATTAATGAGCTTTCATCTTTTTATTTAGATATCGTTAAGGATAGAATATATTCATATAGAGCTGGTTCTCTTCAGAGAAGATCTGCTCAAACAGCTATTTTTACATTGGTAAAGGAGATGTCAATTGTTATGTCTCCAATTTTATCTTTTACTGCAGATGAGATATGGGAATATATACCTTCTTATAAAAATAAATCTGAATTTGTCTTTCTTGAACTATACCCCGAAATATTGCATGTAGATGTTGGTATTTTAGATAAATTTGACAGGCTTACTGAAATTAAAAAAGATGTAAACAAGGCTCTTGAAATAGCAAGAGTTGGTAAACTTATTGGTCATCCCCTTGATGCTAAGGTGGAGTTGTATTTGACAGATAAAGATCTGGAAATATGTTCCCTCGATGAGGGTTTAGAGAAGCTCTTTATTGTGTCTGAGCTATATGTTAAACATTTTAATGATGCTTCAGGGGATATATATTGTTCAGAGTCTGGAGATATAAAGGTTAAAGTATATGTTTCTGAAAATCAAAAATGTGAAAGATGTTGGGTTAGATCAAGCACTGTTGGTAAGAACTCAGAACACCCCACATTATGTAATAGATGTGTTGAAAATATATGATATAGGTGGCTTTGTTGAAAAGGTTAGTTTTAATCTTATTTGTATTAGTTGGGTTCGATCAGTACACAAAACAGATTATTTATAAAAATTTTTACCTTTATGAATCTATACCTGTGATAAAGGGTTTTTTTAGTATTACTTACATACTAAATCCTGGTGCAGCTTTTGGTTTTCTTGCTAATATGAGTGAAAATTATAGGGTATTATTTTTTGTATTTGTTACAATAATAGCCATTGCCCTTGTAATTTATCTTCTTATAAAGGAGAAGATTTTTAAGATTAGAAAATATGCTTATACTTTTATATTGGCAGGTGCTTTTGGTAACTTAATAGATAGAATTTGGTTGGGGAAAGTAATAGATTTCCTTGATTTTTACATAAAGGATCATCACTGGCCTGCTTTTAATGTCGCTGATATTGCTATAAGTGTTGGTGTTGGTCTCCTTCTAATTGATATGATTTTTTTTAAAAAAGATAGTTTAGATACCGCAAAGGATTAAAGGAGGTTTTATGAACATAATGCCAAAAAGGGCTTTGATAAGTGTTTCAAAAAAAGATGGTATAGTTGATTTTGCGAAGTTTTTATCTGGTAAAGGAGTTGAGATACTTTCTACCGGTGGCACATATAGTACTCTAAAAAATAGTGGTATAAGCGTTATAGAAATTTCAGAGTTTACAGGTTTTCCTGAAATGCTTGATGGGAGAGTCAAAACTTTACATCCAAAAGTTCATGCGGGTATCTTAAATATTAGAGATAATTCTTCTCACCAGAAAACAATGAAAGAACATAGTTTGGAAGATATCGATATGGTTGTCGTTAATCTTTATCCCTTTGAGGAGACAGTCTCTAAAACGGCAGTCACCATTGAAGAAGCTATAGAAAATATAGATATAGGTGGACCTTCCATGCTTAGAAGTGCTGCCAAAAATTTTAAATATGTTGCTGTTGTTACTGATCCTTTTGACTATAAAGTTTTAATGGATGAAATCGAAAAGAGTGGTGGTATATCTTATCAGACACGAATGAATCTCTCAAGGAAAGCATATTCTTTGACAGCTTTTTATGACAGTATGATAGCAAATTACTTTAACTCTCTAATGAAGGTAAAATTTCCCGAATACTCTGTTGTTCCAGGTAGGTTGCAAGAGGTTATGAGATATGGCGAAAATCCTCACCAGGCTTCAGCATTTTATATTCATCCTTTGATTAAAGAGGTTTCTGTTTCGAGGTCAAAACAGCTTCAGGGAAAAGAGCTTTCTTTTAATAATATTGTGGATATAAATGCTGCCTTTGAATTGCTAAAAGAATTTAATAACCCTGCTTCGGTTATAGTTAAGCACAATAATCCTTGTGGTGTAGCTATTGGTAATGATATTCTGGAGGCATATTTACTTGCATTAGAATGTGATCCTGTAAGTGCCTTTGGTGGTATTGTTGCAGTCAATAGGGAAGTAGATGGGAATTTGGCTGATGAACTCAAAAAACTTTTTCTTGAAGTTGTGATAGCTCCATCTTTTAGCAAGGAGAGTCTGGGGATTTTATCTGAAAAAAAGAATCTTAGATTAATTGAAACTGGTGAAATTGATGGGCATAGAGATAATGAATTGGATCTTAAAAAGGTTGTTGGAGGGTTTCTCCTACAGGATAGAGATCTGCATGAAATTGATGATATTAAAAAGTTGTCAGTACCTACAAAAAGAAAACCCACCGATTTTGAGTATTCTGCACTTAATTTTGCATGGAAGGTTGCAAAACATGTTAAGTCCAATGCCATTGTATACTCCAACGATAGGCAGACAATTGGTATAGGTGCTGGACAGATGAGCAGGGTTGACTCAAGTAAGATCGCAGCTCTTAAGGCAAGAAAACCTCTAGATGGATTGGTAATGGCTTCTGACGCATTTTTCCCGTTTAGAGATAGTATAGATGAAGCTGCAGAAAGGGGTATAAAAGCAATTATTCAGCCAGGTGGTTCCATAAGAGATGAAGAGGTTATAAATGCCTGTGATGAGCATGGTATAGCCATGGTATTCACAGGCGTAAGACATTTTAGACATTAATATATTTGGAGTTCAGCTTATGAAGATTTTAGTAATAGGTTCTGGAGGAAGAGAACATGCCATCGCCTGGAAGTTGGCTCAAAGTGATAAAGTTAGTAAAGTCTACTGTGCTCCAGGTAATGGTGGGACAGCTACAGAGTCTAAATGTGAAAATATTCTGTTAAAGGGTAATGAATTTGATGGTTTGATAGATTTTGTAAAAAAGAATGAAATTTATATGACAGTAGTTGGTCCTGAAGATCCTTTGTCTAAAGGGATAGTCGATAGATTTAATAGGGATGGTTTGAGAATTTTTGGGCCTATTAAGGATGCTGCAAGGTTAGAATCAAGTAAGGTATTTGCAAAAGAGGTTATGTTTTCTGCTGGTATACCCACTGCACATTACAGGGAATTTTCAAATTTTAAAGATGCTAAAAATTATATTGAAGAGAAAGGTGTACCTATTGTTGTGAAGGCTGATGGCCTTGCTGCCGGTAAAGGGGTAACTGTTGCTCGCACTATGGATGAAGCAATTGGTGCTATTAGAGAGATATTTATAGATAATATTTTTGGAGATGCTGGTAGCAAAGTTGTAATAGAGGAGTTTTTAGAAGGGGAAGAGGCTTCATTTATAGCAATTACTGACGGTGAGACTATACTTCCCTTTGCATCAAGTCAGGATCATAAGACAGTTTTTGATGATGACAAAGGACCTAACACTGGTGGTATGGGTGCGTACTCTCCAGCACCAGTTGTATCTCAGAAGGTTCATGATATTACTATGGAAAGGGTCATGATACCTTTAATGAAAGAGATGAGAAAAAGAGGTATTTTATATAAAGGTTTTATCTATGCAGGATTAATGATAAAAGGTGAGGATGTAAAGGTTCTTGAATTTAATTGTAGGTTAGGTGATCCTGAAACGCAACCACTACTTTTTAGAATGAAATCTGACATGTTTGATTTATTAAATTCTGCTATAGATGTGAATCTTAAAAATTTCAATCTTGAGTGGTATGATGAATACTCTGTTGGAGTTGTTTTAACTTCAGGGGGATATCCTAAGGAATTTACAAAGGGTTTTGTCATAGATGGACTTGATAGAGTTGATAGTTCTGTAAAGGTTTTTCATGCAGGGACATCTTTAAAGCATGGCTCTATTGTTACCGATGGTGGAAGAGTTTTATGTGTGACTGCCAGAGATAGGGATTTAAAGTTAGCAATATCAAAGGTTTATAGAGAAGTTGCTAAGATAAATTTTGAGGGTTGTCATTACAGGAAAGATATAGGGAAGAAGGGTTTGAGGAGATAAAATGATACTTTTGACTGGTGGATCAGGGTTTATAGGCAGCGTCCTACTTGGTTATCTAAATAAAAAAGGGATTAATAATATTATTGTGGTAGATAAATTTCGTAAAGGTTTTAAGTGGAAGAACCTTATAGATAAAGATTATATAGAATTTGTTGATAAGGAAAAGTTCTTTTCTTCGTTACATCATTATGAGTTTGATGCTATATTCCATATTGGTGCCTGTTCAGATACCACTGAACTGGATATGGATTATCTTTTTGATAACAATTTTAATTCTAGTAAATTATTATTAGAATATACTTCAAACAAAGATATCCCATTTATTTTTGCCAGCAGTGCAGCTATTTATGGAGATGGCAGTAATGGTTATTCTGATTATGACGAAAACATTGATAGTTACAGACCGCTTAATGCATACGGGTATTCAAAATATATTTTTGATAAATATTTAATAAAGGAGAATACTAAAAAGCCTAAACATTGGTACTCATTTAGGTTTTTCAATGTTTATGGACCTAATGAATATCATAAGGGTAGAATGGCAAGTGTAGTAATGCACGCTTACAACCAGCTAAAGAAAGATGGGAAGATACGATTATTTAAGTCTCACAGAGATGGTTTCAAAGATGGAGAACAAAAAAGAGATTTCATTTACGTTAAAGATGTTGTAGAGGTAATGTATTATTTTTATGAAAATAGACCAAAAAGTGGAATTTACAATCTTGGAACCGGAATAGCTAGAAGTTTCAATGACTTAGCTAAAAGCGTTATCAGCAGTTCCGGAATCTTTGGTGATATTGAGTATTTTGATATGCCTGAGGATATAAGGGATAAATATCAATATCTTACACAAGCTGATATAGATAAGTTGAGAAATGCTGGGTATGATAAAAAGTTCTTCAGTTTGGAGGAAGGGATATACGATTATCTTGTTAATTATCTGATGAACGATAAAAATATCTATTACTGAATATAACTATTATACAAATTAATTTGATACTTTAAAAAAAGTGTTTGAAATATTTTTTTAATTGTATTATATAAACCTGTTGTTACTATACTAAGGAGGTATGTTGTGAACAAGAAAGATTTGATTGAAAAAATTGCTGAGAAGGCATCTTTGAAGAAAGTTGAAGCTGAGAAAGCTCTTGAAGCTTTTGAGGAAGCAGTTGTTGAAGCTCTTAAAAATGGGGATAAAGTTACTCTTGTAGGCTTTGGTACTTACTCTGTGTATGAGAGAAAGGCAAGAACAGGTAGGAATCCTCAGACTGGTAAAGAGATTAAGATTCCTGCTAAGAAAACTCCAAAATTCACACCTGGAAAATTATTCAAAGATTCTGTTAAGTAATTAACTTAAAGGCTTCCTTTGATAATAGGGAAGCCTGGCTTGTTTTTATTTATTTGGCTGTGGACAAAAAATATATATCCTCTAAAATTAGGAATTTGCGCAAGTCTCAAGGTATAACCCTTGAAGCTCTTGCATCTGCTATTAACAAAACTAAAAGTTATGTTTCGATGCTTGAGAATCAAAAGGCTGTTCCATCTTTGCCGACATTAAAGGAGATAGCCTCTTTTTTTGGTATTACCATTGCTGAGTTTTTTGATACTGATGATAGCAAAGTAGATTTTAAAAAAGAGATTTTTGATTTTGATGTTGATGCAGATCAGATATATTCTAAAAAAAATGAATTTAATCTTTATCTTCTACACAAAAATAAAAGTTTTAAGATGAAAACCTATATTGTTGAGCTTTTTCCCCACGGTGGTTATTCACAACCATTGGCCCATGAAGGTGAAGAACAGGGGTATGTCATAGAGGGGAATGTTGAGCTTACCCTGGATAATGATGTATATGTATTAAAAAAAGGTCAATATTTTTATTTTGACTCAAGCAAAAATCATATGGTCAGAAATCTCTCTGAGGAGATATCAAGAATTTTCTGGGTCTATTTGCCTAAGTAACTCTATAGAAAACTGCTTTATATTTAGTTTATCCATGGTTAATTTATTAAGATCATTCATATGCTTAAACCATGTTATCTGCCTTTTTGCAAAATTTCTAGTTTTTTTCTGGATATCTGAAATAGTTTCCTCCAAGTTCCCCCCATTTTTTATAAAATTTGCAATTTCTCTATAACCTATAGCCTTAAATGAACTCATTGTTTCCTTATACCCATTCATGAGGAGATATTTTACTTCATCTACCCACCCAGATGCAAACATCTTTTCTACCCTTTGATTAATGGATTTGTAGAGATTTTCTCTATCTTTATCAATTAAGTACAATGAATATTTATATTTGGGTGTTCTGTGGAGTATTCTATGGGCATCTGTCACAGTCATTTTTGTATAATAGATTATTTCAAAGGCTCTTATAATCTTATTTATATCATTGTGGGAGATTTTTTGTGCATAGATGGGATCTTTTTCCATAAGTAGCTTGTAAAAGTATTCAATCCCCTTTTTACCTATATCTTTTGCCATCTCAATTCTAAATTCATTATTTTTTTCTGGGCCTGCGAATATCCCATTTATTAGTGTTTCTACATAAAGCCCTGTTCCTCCAACTATTAATGGAATTTTACCTCTTTTTATTATCTGGTCGATTAAATCTTCTGCCATTTCAAAAAAATCTCCAGCTGAATATTGTTCATCTGGGTTTAATATATCTATCATGTGGTGTCTTACTTTCAACAGTTCATCTTTATCAGGTTTCCCTGTACCGATATCCATGCCTCTATAAACTTGAAAGGCATCTGCACTTATAATCTCAATATCAAGAAAGTCTGCTATGGCCAATGAGAGAGCTGTTTTACCTGATGAAGTGTATCCAGTAATTATTGGTATTTTCATCTCTGAAACTTGCTGAAGATAAATTCTTTACTGAGCTTGAATATAATTGGTCTACCGTGTGGACATGTGAAGGGGTTTGAGGAGCAGAAAAGATTTCTGACTATCTCCTCCATCTCAAACTTTGTTAAATAATCTCCAGATTTTATAGCATTTCTACAGGACATAGTTAATGCAAGTGCATCATTATTTATATTTGAGTTCTTTATAACTTCTGTTATCAGATCCTTTATCTCCTCCTCAATATTTTTTTGCATTAGAGATGATGGTATAGCTGATACTTTTATACTATTTTTGCTAAATATCTCATATTCAAAGCCAAATTTTTGTAAAATTAATTGGTTATCTTTAAGATAATCTATTGCTTTATGATCAAGAGTGACAATAATTGGCTCAAAAAGTATTGTTGAAGCAACAGTTCTGTTTTCGCTTAAATATTGCTCATATAAAACTCTTTCATGGGCAATATGTTGATCTATTAGGTAGAGATCATTACCTTTTTCACACAAAATTACTGTTTTAAAAAGTTGCCCTATTATATTGAAGTCGTTGGGGAGATAGCTTTCACTTTCCTCTTTTACAATCTGTGTGCTATTTTTTGTATCTAAAATGGTTGTAAGGTCAGTCAGATAGACTTTGCTATCTATAAAATTATTTTCAAAATATCTCTTACTTTCATGGATATCTGATCTGTCATATTCAAGTTTTAACCCATCTAACCCTTTTTTAAAAGATCTATAAACAAAGTCAAATACTTCCTTAGGATTAAAAAAACGTACTGAGGCTTTTGTAGGGTGTATATTGACATCGACATTTTCATTATATATTGTTATATTAACAAAGGCAAAAGGGTATCTATTCTCAGGCATTAATCTATAGTAAGACTGAATTATCCCTTGCATTAGCTGGTAGTCTTTGATTATTCTTCTATTTACTGCAATAATTATATTGTCTTTTCTAAACTTTTGGTTATCTGGAAATCCCGCAACAGCTTCTATCGAGATACCTTCACAACTGTCCTTGATTTCAAAGCAGGAGCTTTCCCCAAAAATATCTTTAATTCTTGTAAACATTGAGTTTGAACGGTTGAACTCTAATATCTTTTCTCCATCCCGAATAAAAACTAAATCGATATTGTAGTTTATAGCTGAAAAGTTTTTAACAAATTTTAAAATTTCTTTACCTTCATTGGAGGAGCTTTTAACAAATTTTTTTCTTACAGGTATTTTGGAAAAAAGATTTCTTACCTCTACAATTGTTCCTCTGGTAGATGTTGCTGGTTTTATAATTGGGGGGGAATTAAAATGCTTTTCCAGAGTATAGACGTCAAAGTTGTCCCGCTTTGATGTTATAGCAAAGTCAGAGACTGAGCTTATTGCAGATAGTGCTTCCCCTCTGAAGCCAAATGTTTTTACAGAGTAGATATCTTCAAAGGATCTTATTTTACTTGTTGCATGCCTCTTGATTGTAAGTGGCATATCTTCTGGCATTATCCCTTTCCCATTGTCCGTTACTTTTATCAGGGACAGACCACCATCAGCTATCTCCACAGTTATTTTATCTGCACCGGCATCAATTGAGTTTTCGAGGAGTTCTTTTACTACGTTGTATGGCTTTTCTACTACCTCACCGGCTGCAATCTTATCTGATACTTCTGCTGGCAGTTGAATAATTTCATTTAAGGTCAATCAGTTACTCCGAAAACACACCCATAGATCTAAATTTTTGGTAACGCATTTCAAATAGCTCATCACTTGAATACTGTTTAAGTTCATTGAAATACTTTTTTAGAGCTTTTTTTACATTTGAGAAGGTAGTTTCATGATCTCTGTGGGCTCCACCAACAGGTTCCTTTATTATTTCATCTATTATATTTAAGCTCTTGAGATCCTGGGCAGTTAATTTCAATGCCTCTGCAGCTCTTTTTGAATATGAAGCATCTTTCCATAAAATAGATGCACAACCTTCAGGGCTTATTACTGCGTAAATTGAGTGCTCAAGCATCAGCACTTTATTCCCCATTGCAATTGCCAATGCGCCCCCACTACCACCTTCCCCTGTTATAACAGTAATCATAGGGACTTTTAAACCTGCCATCTCCAACAGATTTCTTGCTATGGCTTCTGCCTGCCCCCTTTCCTCTGCTCCAATGCCTGGATAGGCTCCAGGTGTATCTACAAAGGTAAAAATTGGTCTATTAAACTTTTCTGCCATTTTAAATAATCTTAAAGCTTTTCTGTAACCTTCTGGGTTTGGCATTCCGAAGTTCCTATATATATTCTCTTTTGTGTTTCTACCTTTCTGATGACCTACAATCATACATGGTTCACCATCAAATTTCCCTATCCCAGCAACTATAGCAGGATCATCCATATATAATCTGTCTCCGTGAAGCTCCACAAAGTCTTCAAATATTGCACCAATGTAGTCCAGAGTATATGGTCTATTGGGATGTCTGGCAACCAGTACTTTTTGAGAAGGTGAAAGGTTTCTATAGATGTTTGACTTAACCTTCTGGATCCTTTCTTCCAATTTATAGATTTTATTTTCGATATCTTTGTCTACTAATTCTGAAATACCTTTTAGTTCTTCAAGTTTCTTCTCCAACTCATATATAGGTACTTCAAATTCTAACGGCTGAATTGCCATAAACCACCTCTATTTACTTCATTAAAGAAAAGCCTTTATCTATGATTTGTGTGTTATACCCTTCTACCTTCCTTCCATTTATAAAAATGACAGGAGTAGAGTTTATTCCATATTTATCAGCAAGTTCCATATGTTGTTTTATTTTGTCTGCTACCTCTTTAGATTCTAATAATTTTTCAAATTCAAGCTTTTTCCCTGTCATATTCCCAAAAGCTTCTATTATCTGCTTATCATTCATTGAATCATACTTGCCACTGTACAGCTCAGCTGTGAAATTTTTTCCTAACTTTAACCCTGCTTCAAGAATTTTAGAGTATAACATCGCTTTTTTGTGTATTGATAATGGGAAATGCATAAGATATACAGCTACATCTTTTTTCCCAGTAAGTTTTGAATTTAGATATTCATTTGCTTTTCTGCAATATGGACATTCAAAATCTGAGACTTCTATTATAATATTTTTTGAATTTTTATTCCCATATATAAGGGTAAGGTTTGATACATCTATATTTACAGTATCATACATAAATATCGTTTCCCTTAATATGCTTGAACCTTTTGATATGTCTACTATATCTGGTAATAAAATATTGCCATTACTTACTAAGTATTGATCTACTTTTTTGTTATTCTGCTTATCGGTTATCACAGCTTTTACAAGGTAGTAACCTTTTATTTCATCAATCTCTTTTATCACTAAAATTTCTACATCTACATTTTTCAAACCTCTTTTTTCGAAGTTTGAAAGTAGATTTTTTTCTAACGTTTTTTCAATTCCTGAAGCGTAAAGGTTAAAACTAAAAAGTAACAAAAAAACAGTAATAATGCTTCTCATAATCTATCCTCACAAAAATTTTTATTTTAATATTCACCATTTTCTGGAACAATGCATATAAATTTGACATCCTGTCCTTTGTTTGCAATAAATTGATGGGTAACATTGTTTGGAATAAACCCTACTACACCAGCTTTAACGTCATAATCTTTTCCGTCAATATGTAGAGTAGCTTCACCTTCTATAATGTAATTTATGTGTGGCCAGTCATGATTATGTTTTGGTGTAAAACCTCCAGCTTTAACGGTAAAGATTCTCATTACATTACCTTCCCATCCATTAGCTGGTGATATTGCAACCTGTTTTACAACATCTTTTATATTATCTCCATTGTAGTATATTTTCTCAATATCGTTTAAATGTTTAATAAACATAATTCCTCCATATATCTACTTTGAGTTTTTTATGATATATCATATTGTTTAAAAAAGCAAATATTTAGTTTACAAAAATATTTTATTAATTTATAATAATGATATATCTTTTTATAGTTAGTTCAATTTCCATGGAGGATTTATGGAGAAAGAAAAATTTTTGGCAAGTTTTGATTATGAGGAAAGAGATTATCTATTTTACGATATAAATAGGTTAGGAAAAGATGGATTTGATATAAAGAAATTGCCATATTCAATAAAGATTCTCGTAGAGAATATAATGAGAAATATGGATGGTTTAGTTATTACTTTAAATGACCTGCATAGCATTGCAGGATGGAAAAAACACTACGATAAACCAGTAGAAATACCTTACAAACCTGTAAGGGTTTTGATGCAGGATTTTACAGGAGTTCCAGCTGTAGTTGATCTTGCTGCTATGAGAGATAAAATGGCAGATCTTGGTAAAAATCCACACATGATAAATCCTCTTATCCCTGTAGATCTTATTGTGGATCACTCTGTTCAAGTTGATTATTACGGTACTTCAGATAGTATAATAAAAAATGTTGATCTTGAGTATAAAAGGAATATAGAAAGATATAAGCTGTTAAAATGGGGGCAGAAGGCCTTTAATAATTTTAGGGTGGTTCCACCAAATTCTGGAATCTGTCACCAGGTGAACCTTGAATATCTTGCAAAGGTAGCAGTAGTAGAGGAATCTAAATCTGGGAAACTGGTATACCTTGACACATGTATAGGTACAGATTCCCATACTCCAATGGTCAACGGGATAGGTGTAATGGGATGGGGTGTTGGTGGTATTGAGGCTGAGGCTGTTATGCTTGGTCAGCCATACTA
>JAIWOA010000103.1 GCA_020217115.1 Calditerrivibrio sp.
TGAAGCATAAAAAATAGTATCCTGTTCATCAGAAGAAAAACCGATAGCCTCAGCAATTGTTTTTGCATAGGATGCAACCCTTTTCACATGGTTACCTGTTTCATTATCTTTAAAATCAGCAGCCCTACCAATAATTTTTAATGCATCTATCTCCCGCTCTAATATCTGCTTTGTAGCTAATTTTACCTCTTCCTCTAAGAGAAGAGCTCTATCCTTTAAAAGTTTCTGAGAATGTGATAGTTTTGCAAGATTTGTCACCCTTGCTCTAAACTCTGGAACGTTTAAAGGTTTTGGTAGAAAGTCTGTAGCTCCAGCTTCAAGGGCATCTAACTTTATTTTATTATCATCCCCAACCGCAGTCATCATAACAATTGGGATATCTGAAAGGAACTTTCTTGTATTTTTAATGAGGGTTATACCATCCATCTCTGGCATCATATAATCTACGAATATTATATCGTATTGATTAGCTTTAAGACTTTGAAGAGCATCTACGGGGTTTGTAAAACTTTCAACAGTCATTCCCATATCCTCTGCAAGGGTCTCAATCAACATGAGGTTTACTTCGTTGTCATCTACTGATAGGCAGTGTATATTCATAAAGAATCCCCCCCGATATCTTTTTTTAGTTTGTTAAAACATTCTTCAAATTCTTTAAGGGAACGATCGATCTGGTCCATCGTTATAACATCAATATTTTTTTCTATATGAGATGATATCTCAGACAACCTTTTTAGATTTAGATTCAAAGAGGAACCTTTAATGGAGTGAGCTATCATTCTTAATTCTTCTCTACTGCCTTTAGCGATAGCCTCCTTGAGTTTCCCAATCTGAGATTCAGTTGTTGATATATACTTTTTTAGGAGTTTCATATATATATTTAAATCCAGATTGATCTCTTTAGATAGGTCATTAAAACCACACTTTTCATCTTTAGGGATTGAACTCCCCTTTTTGTTGATATGGTCTACACTAAGAAATCTCTTTAATGTTTCTTCAAGTGTATTTAAGGTAAATGGCTTTGGTATGTAGGCATTAAAACCTCTCTCCAATATTTTGTCTACATCAGACTTCCCAGCATGGGCAGTGACAGCAATGATTGGAGTCTTTTTATAAAGATCTTCCATCTCCTTTAATTTATCAAGTACTGCAAAACCATCCATCTCTGGCATATTTATGTCGAGCATTATTATGTCATATCTGTCAGAACTTTTTTTTATCTTATCCAGCGCAACCAAACCATTGTCTGCAATATCCACTTCAAACCCCATCTCTTTGAGAATAATTTCGATGAGCTCCTGATTCACAGGGTTGTCCTCTGCCACAAGTATTCTCTTCCCACTAAAGTTACAATTATCTGAAAAACTTTTATCAATGGTTGTCCCAGTAATTTTTTTAGAAAAAATATTATTTAATACATCAAGGAGCTTAGATGGATTTAATGGCTTAAAAATGAAGAATGTAAATGGATCATTTTCTCCAAATGAGAAGTTTTTTTCCTCCACACTATTTAAAATTATTATTGATGGGGTGTAGCTCCTTGAAAGCATTTTGATTTTATCATCTGCAAATCGTTTGTAATGAAAGATATATATATCTGAATTGTTGGATAAATTATTTAGCTCATCCAGATGAGCTATCGTAGAATCGACACTAAAGTTTTTCAAATATTCCTTTATTAAAAGTGCAGTATCATCCTTATCCTCCTTGAAGGGGGTAACTATGATGGCTTTAAGGTCATAGAAAAGGGGATCTGTTTTCGTCTCCTCCATAATATAGCTGAAATTGAGTTCAAAACTAAATTCGCTACCTTTCCCCTCTTCACTCTCCAGAACTATTTCTCCCCCCATAGCAGCAACAAGCTGACGGGCAATTGTAAGACCAAGCCCTGTGCCACCATATTTCTTTGTAGTGGAAGATTCTGCCTGACTAAATGCTTCAAATATCTGACTCTGCTTTTCTTTTGGAATTCCTATCCCTGTATCTCTCACACTAAAATGTAACCTTACAATATCCTGATTTATATCTTTTTTTAATATCTTTACAAATATCTTACCACCTTCAGGGGTAAATTTTATAGCATTTCCAATAAGGTTTGATAGAACCTGATTTATTCTCAGTATATCACATTTTATCTTAGCTGGTATAGATAGATCATAATAGTACAATATCTCGATACCTTTTTCCATACCTTTTGCACTAAAAAGTTCTATAATCGATTCAATCTTTGGTCGTATCTCCTCATATTCAAGATCAAGTGTAATCTTTCCACTTTCAATCTTTGAATAGTCAAGTATGTCGTTTATTATAGAAAGAAGATGGTGGGAGCTTCTGCTTATTGTATCTACAAAATTTCTCTGTCTCTCATTTAGATCTGTAGACTTTAGAAGGTCTATGAAACCTATTACACCATTCATCGGGGTTCTTATCTCATGGCTTATATTGGCGAGAAAATCTGATTTTGCCCTGTTTGCTTTCTCAGCTGCTTCCCTTGTCTTTATTAAATCTGTAATATCTTCCTTTATTCCGATATAATTTGTTATTAATCCATCGGAGTTTTTAATTGGAGCTATGACCACATGTTCTATATACAGCTCTCCACTTTTAGATCTATTTATAAACTCTCCCCTCCATGGATTGCCACCTGAAATTGTTTTCCACATATTATCATATTTTTCCCTTGGATTCTTACCAGAATTGAGCATTGAGGGTTTTTTCCCTATAACCTCTGAGATTGAATAGCCTGATATCTTTTCAAATGCCGGGTTTACATACTCTATTATACCGTTTGAATCTGTTATAACTATGCTGGTTGGGCTTTGTTCCACCACAAGTCTGAATTTTCTAAGCTCTATCTCAGCAATTTGCCGATTTAAAACCTCTTCCTCTAAATGTAGAGTTCTCTCTTTTACCCTTTGCTCAAGCTCAAAGTTGGATTTCTGCAATGCCTTTTCAAAATCCTCTCTTCTTTTTATCTCTTCATTCAAAGCTTCGTTTATCTTTGAGAGCTCAGCTGTTCTATCCTTTACAATAGATTCAAGCTGCTCCTTGTTCATCTCAAGGAGATGGAGTGTCCTGTCCCTCGATTCTATTATCTTATATATATTTCTACTTATGAGATACCCCATAAGAAGTGTTAAAAACATATTTAGGGCAGATATTACAAAAAGTACCCTTTCATAGATAACTTTGTGATTGGCAATATTTTTTAATAGATTTTCAAGTTCAACCTCTCCATCTGAATACATCCTGTCTGTTTCTTTAATCATTTTATTTAAGATTGGGTGAATATTCTGGTAGAGGTTTTTTATCTTTTCCATTTTATCTTCAACTGTATCAACCTTTTCATTATAAAACTTTGAAGCTATTATAAGATCAAAGAGATCCTGGAGCATCTCCTTTAAAACGTTGACCCTTACCGTGAAACCCAAAAAGTCGTATTTAGATTCATCGGTATAGCTTTTTTGATATTCGATAACTTTGCTTTTTTCTTTGTACTCTTCAGTATCAAAATTTCTAATTACAGCACCACCATTCTTAAGTACATCGATACAATTCTCGATTTCTTGAAGATATAGTAGAGACTGAAGCCTCTTTGAACTTAAATCATCAATTGAATCGGATAAAGGCATAGATCTAATCTGATTTTGATAGGAAACCACCCTATATTTTATCATATGTTGTATATCAATTTTTGATCTAACATTTTTTATCTTTTCTTCATAGGTAGTTATTTCTTTTTCCAAATACTCATGTAATACAAATATTAACAGCTGTGCGGCTACAACAAAAACCACTAAAAAGATAAGGAGACTTATTGCAGATTTTTTACTTTTTTCATATTTTTTGATATTTTCCATTATATCCCCTTAAAAGATAATTTTATTATATTAATTAACCTTTTGCAATCATTTTTGTGGTGTTTGAAATATTTCTTTTGTTAGGTTAAATATAATTTGACAACAGAGTAAAGATATATTAAAATTCAGTAAAATCAATCAATTTTAAAGTGAGGTTAAGATGATAAGGACAAACAATCTGAATATAAAGGAATTAACCCCCATTGTGGCACCACTGTATCTCAAGCAGATTTTCCCTCTAAGTGAAGAAGATGCAAAATTTATAACAGATAGCAGGGAAAATGTGAAAAAGATTATGTTTGGAGATGACAAAAGGATTATGGCAGTTGTTGGTCCATGCTCAATACATGACCCCATAGCCGCCCTTGATTATGCATCAAGGCTATCTGATCTCTCAAGAAAGATATCTGATAAAATATTTCTGGTAATGAGGGTATATTTCGAAAAACCGAGAACTACCGTAGGATGGAAAGGTCTTATAAATGATCCAGATATGGATGGTAGCCATCTCATATCCAAAGGTTTGGGGATTGCGAGGAAACTTCTGTATGACATAACCAAGCTCCGTCTTCCAGTTGCCTGCGAGATGCTTGATACCATTACCCCACAATACCTTTCAGACATGATAAGCTGGGGAGCTATAGGTGCAAGAACTACAGAATCTCAGCCACACAGAGAAATGGCAAGTGGTTTGTCTTTCCCGGTAGGTTTTAAAAATGGTACCGATGGGAATCTAAGGATAGCAATCGATGCAATGCTTACTGCACTAAGGCCCCATAGCTTTCTCGGTATAAATGCAGAGGGGAAAACATCTATAGTAAAGACTACTGGGAATAGCTTTGTTCATATGGTACTCAGGGGTGGTGCAGATAGACCAAACTATTACCCCGAAGATATAAAAAATGCAGTGGAGATGCTTTCAAAAAATGGTTTACCAGCTTCTATAATGGTAGATGTGAGCCATGGCAATTCAATGAAGGATCACAGAAATCAGCCTAAGGTATTTGATGAGGTACTAAAACAGATAAAAGATGGTAACAACTTCATCAAGGGTATTATGGTGGAGAGCAACATATTTGAAGGTAATCAACCTATGCCAGATGGTAACTGCCAGCTAAAATATGGGGTATCTGTAACCGATAAGTGTATAGATTGGGAAACAACAAAAGATATTTTTATGAAAGCTTACTCAGAATTATAAAAACTCACAATATGGAGGGCTTTTCAACCCTCCATGATATATTTAATTGTGGTGTCCGCTACATGAGCTGCAATTACCAGCACTACATCCATTTCCCCCTAAAAATCCATTGTATTCTTTGTACCAATGGGCAAGCTGTATATCTACCCACTCTTTATCTTCCTCTGATAATCTATTGTACATTTCATCAATAGAAGATCCGTACTGTTCGATGGACATCCCTAACTCTGACATAATAATATCTTGAGATTCAAAATCCTCTAAAACTGCAAATTTTCTTTTCATTTCAAAAACTTTTTCCTTCATATGAGCCTCCTATTTTTATACCAATTTTGTATAAATAATATTGTTCAATAAATTTTTTTTTCAAGTGTATATTAATTAGATATAAGGGAAAAAGGGATTAAATTACAATCTCTTTTCAAATAGATATTTGAGTAAAGATAGACATTCATCTATAGTATGCTCAGAGTTAACTAAAAATAAATTATCTTCTGCAAATTGACCTTTTATGTTATATTCTTTTATGTAACTTATTAAAATAGATGGATCTACAGTGGTGCTATTGTCAAAATAGAGCTTAAATTGCCTATTCATTAAAATAATTTTTTTAATTCCAAGCATCTGCCCTATATTTTTTATATTCATAATCAAAATAGTATTTATAACAGGCTCTGGAGGTTCACCATAATTTTTATATAGTTCATCTTTTATATTGTCAAAAAGGGTATAATCAAGTTTGCTAAGCCTTCCATACCACCCTATTCTCTCTGAAGGATCTACAATATAGTCAGCAGGTATGAAGAATGGAAATACAGACTGTATTTCTGTTTCTATATGTTGATTCTCTTCACCCTGTAGTTCCTTTATTGCACCGTTTATCATCTGTATATAAAGCTCATAACCTATACTTGATATGTGACCTGACTGTTCAGCTCCCAGTATCTCACCAGCTCCTCTTAGCTGTAGATCATAGGAGGCTATCTTGAAGCCACTCCCAAGTTCAGACATCTGTTGAATTATTTTAAGCCTTTTTTTAGCTATAGATGAGAGTGTATTAAAGTTTTTGATCAGTAAATAGCAGTAACCCCTTCTGTCTGATCTTCCAACCCTTCCCTTTAATTGATAAAGCTGAGATAGACCAAATCTATCAGCATTATCTATAATTATTGTGTTTACATTCGGAACATCTAAACCATTTTCTATAATTGTAGATGCCACCAGTATATCTATCTCACCACTGTAAAAATTTTCCAGTATTCTTTCTACTTTGCTACTGTCCATCTGGCCGTGTGCTATTTCAATTTTTGCATCAGGCAACATATTCTTTATATTAAAAGCTACCTCACCTATCTTCTCAAGATCATTGTACAGATAATATACCTGCCCACCCCTTTTTAGCTCATGGAGTATAGATTTCTTTATTTCATCTTCTTTACTAATTATATTTGTGATGACAGGCAATCTGTCCTCCGGTGGAGTATCTATAATACTTATATCCCTTACCCCTGACAGGGAAAGTTGTAAGGTTCGAGGTATCGGTGTAGCACTCATTGCAAGGACATCTATGTTTGATTTTATATTTTTTATCTTTTCCTTGTGGGCAACTCCAAATCTTTGCTCCTCATCTATTATTAACAGACCTAAATCACTAAACTCCACATCTGCTGACAATAGTCTGTGTGTACCTATCAGAATATCTATTTCTCCTGCAGCAAGCTTTTTGATTGTTTGGGATATCTCTCCTTTGGTTTTAAATCTCGAAATAAAGTCTATTCTAACGGGTGTATTTTTAAACCTTTTTTTAAATGTTTCATAGTGCTGTTTTACCAGTATAGTAGTAGGGGCAAGAAGTCCAACCTGTTTGCCAGAAGCACAGGCTTTGCAGGCAGCCCTTATGGCAACCTCCGTTTTACCAAAACCCACATCTCCACATACAAGCCTATCCATGGCTTTATCTGACTCCATATCATTCAAAACATCTCTGATAGCATTAAATTGATCCTCTGTTTCATCATATTCAAAACTTTCTTCTACTGCCCTCAATAATTCTCCATCATCTTTAAATGAAAAACCTTTCTTTGCCTTTCTCTCTGCATACAATCTTAGAAGATCGATTGCTATCTTCCTGGCACTTTTTTCAGCCTGTTCCTTCATCTTTTTCCATTTAATACTTTGAAGTGAGTTAAGCTTGGGTGTTTTGTCCCCAACCCCTATGTACTTTTGAATCATTGAGATATTTTCAAGGGAGACGTATAAAATTTCACCATTTTCGTATTCTATTGAGATAAAATCCCCTGTAACTCCACCTATAGTTTTGTTCTCAAGCCCCCTGAATATACCGATCCCATAATCAACATGTACAACATAGTCTCCATTCTCAAGGTCACTTATCGATGTTCTAAAAACCTCTTTCTTCCCTTTCTTTTTCCCCTTTTTTGAAAAACCAAAAATATCTTCATCCTTTAAAAATGAAAGCTTATCTTTTATATCAATAAAACCATCGGAGATAGTTTTTCGGTATATGCAAAGTTTGTTACTTAATACTTCTGAAATATTTTTAATCTCCAGCACCTCAATTCCATAGTCACGCATAAAATCTTTTATAGATGCTACAGTTCTTTCACTTTCTATAGATAGGATAGTATTTGCATCTTCTTTACTACTTTTTTGAAAAAATTCTGCAAGGTTTTCCATATTTGCATACATGTTCCCTTTTTTCGTGAACAGTAAACTGCTACTTCTATAGTTTGAAATTTTTACAGAATCTTCTATTATGACATCTGTGAGTTTTAATACCCCAGATCTTCTCAAAATTTCCAGAACATCACTTTTACTAATGAAATTAAGATTGATCAATTCATCTGATACTGAATATTCTCTGCTACAGTCCACCATCCAGTTATAAAATTTTTCAATTTCATACTCCAGATCATCTCCAAAAAATACAATTTCGAAATCTCCCAGATAGTCAAAAATAGTTTCCATCTTTTTATAGACATAGGGTGCATACCAATGGTGACCTGCAAATTTGCCATATAACTCTATTTTGCCAGCGATATCGTTATCTTTTACGCAGTTTTTTAATTCTGAGGAGTCATATACTCCTTCACTTGCTGGAATTATTTTGTATTCAGATAGATCCCCAAATCTTCTCTGGGTCTCATGAGAATATATGGTGATCCTCTCTATTTCATTGTCAAAAAACTCTACTCTAAGTGGATTATCCGCATTAACAGGGAAAATATCTACAATATCCCCCCTGAAGGAAAACTCGCCACCACCAGTGACTATTTCAACCTGCACATAACCTATATAATCCAGATAGTACACAAGTTCATCCCTGTCAAATTTTTTCCCTTTATCAATCTCTATTATTGAGGAATTTAACAGATCAAAAGGTGGAAGATACTTTGTCATTCCATACAGATTGGTAAGTAAAACTACATTCGCAGCATTTTTTATATTTAAAAGAGTAGATATTCTATCCCCAGATAGTTTTGGTAAAATCCTTGCATTTTCAAATGGTTCGTGGAAATAGGGGTGAAAATTATAAAAAACCCCCTTCGGGAAGAAAAATTCCATCTCATTGCTGATCTTTTCAAAATGATAGTCATCTGAGATCACTATATATTTTCTGTTTTGTTCAGCTATTTTAGAGAAAAAATATGACTTTGATGCACCCCAAAGTGCAGAATATATATTACTATACACAATAGCGTCTAACTATCTCCTCGATAATATTTGTGGTAGCAAAACCTTCTTCATATGACAATGATAGAACCTTCCCACCATTTTTTATGACGATATCTGAGCCAACAATTGCTTCGATTTTCCAGTCTCCTCCCTTTACAAGTATATCTGGTAGTATATCTTTTATAAGATTATAGGGGGTATCCTCTTCAAAAAATGTCACGTAGTCTACATATTTAAGGGCATCAAGCATTATAAGCCTCTCTTTAAGACTGTTTATAGGTCTTTTATCCCCCTTTAACCTTCTAACAGATTCATCTGAATTTACACCAACCACTAAAATATCTCCAAGCTTTTTGGCTTCTTCAAGGTATTTTAAATGTCCGATGTGCAGTATATCAAAACATCCGTTTGTAAAGACTATTTTTTTCCCATATCTTACTTTCTCCAATACGGAGGAGATGTTGTTTCTGTCCAGAATAGGCATTATTGTACCTCAGAAAATTTACCAAAAAGTATCTCGTCAACAAGGGCACATATAATATGGAAACTTGCAATATGTACCTCCTGTATCCTTGCAGTAACATCAGAGTCTACTTTTACCATTATGTCGCATAGGCCATTCATTTTTCCACCATTTTTCCCTGTAAATCCTATAGACTTAATCCCTATCTTTGAAGCAGTCCTGAGAGCTTTTATTACATTAGGAGAATTACCACTTGTTGATATCGCCATTAAAATATCCTTTTCGTTACCAAGTGCTTCAACCTGCTTGGCAAAAACATCTTCATAGGAATAGTCGTTACCTATTGATGTAAGTATAGAACTATCTGTAGTAAGGGCTATGGCAGGTAGGGGAGGTCTCTCCATCTGGAATCTATTTACAAATTCGGCAGCTACATGCTGTGCATCAGCAGCAGATCCTCCATTCCCAAAGATCAGAAGCTTCCCACCATTCAGAAATCTATCTGCTATCTCACTGGATATTTCAATTAATGTTGGAGATGCCTCAGCAAAAAATCTGTTGTGTACCTGTAGAATATCATTTATAATGTTTTCAACGTATTTTATCATAATGTTATACCTCAAAGTTTTTGTGCCGCTTTAGTGGCAAGCTCTGATCTTTCACCCTTTGTTAAAAATATATTTGCAGCTATGGGATCATTTTTAAATCTATCCATTACATAGCTTATTCCATTTGAATAAAAATCTATGTAAGGATTGTCTATCTGATTGGGGTCTCCAGTCAAAACCACCTTTGTTCCTTCACCTGCCCTTGTGAGGATCGTTTTAATTTCATGTGGTGTAAGATTTTGCGCTTCATCAACTATAAAAAATTGATTTGGAATGCTCCTTCCACGTATGTAGGTCAATGCTTCTATCTCAACCATATTTTGTGCAAAAAGCTCTCTGTATGTCGTATTACTTTCACTTTCATCCAGAATTAATGTAAGGTTGTCATATACTGGCTGCATCCAGGGGGTCATTTTTTCCTTTAACTCCCCCGGGAGATAGCCAAGGTCTTTACCCATTGGAAATATTGGACGGGATACAAGCAATTTTTTATATCTCCCATCATCTACAACTTTTTTCAATCCTGCTGCAATGGCAAGGAGGGTTTTACCTGTTCCAGATGTTCCGATAAGAGTGACAAGCTTTATACTATCATCCATTAGTGCATCAAATACAAATCTCTGTTCCATATTCCTCGCATGTATACCCCATATACCATCGTTGTATTCATTTATCTTTACAATATTTAATTTACTATCAAATCTTGATAGTACAGAATGACCTGGCCTACTTTCCGAATCAAGTCTTACATATTCATTTATATAGGCTTCAATACCAACATTCTCCAACATCCCTGTTTTATGTATGTGATCGATCATGGCATCTGAAACTTTTATGATTCTCGTACCCTCAGCATACTCCTTCATATCTGATTTATCTTGATTGTAGTCTATAGATTTGACCCCTAAAACATCAGCTTTTATCCTGAGGTTAGCATCCTTTGTTATGAATATTACATCATGTTCCTCGTGATCTTTTAACCACATTGCAATCGAGATGATCAGGTTGTCAGGTTTATCATGGATAAGATCGTTTGATATCTTACTGCTTATCGTGTGATTACATATATTAACTCTTATGATTGACCCATTGTCAAGTAATACACCATTTCTTAAATCCCCCTTCTCCCTTAATTCATCGAGAAATCTTGCAAAGAATCGTGCGTTATAACCAACTTGATCCATATGCTTTTTGAAATTATCAATCTCTTCTATTACCATGATGGGTATATTTATAATTGCGTTTTCAAAGGCATTTACTGCTTTTGGATCATACAAAATAACATTTGTATCAAATACATAGTTTATCATTATACCCCCAGAACTTTAAACATAAGTGGAATATATAATTTTTATTTTTACAATGCAACATTAATTATGAGGGTTTAGCCATAATTACTGTTGACATTGAATGTTCAATAGATTAAATATTGTTAAAAATATCCAGGAATCGATATGCTTGCAAAAAGAATTATCCCCTGTCTCGATGTCAAAGATGGCAGGGTTGTGAAGGGTACACAGTTTTTAAATCTTGTAGATGCTGGAGATCCTATAGCAGTAGCAGAGGAATATGATAGACAGGGTGCAGATGAGCTTACATTCCTTGATATTACAGCAAGCCATGAAAATAGAAATATTATCTTTGACGTAGTTTCAAAAACAGCGGAGAAGATATTCATGCCTTTGACAGTTGGCGGTGGAGTGAGAACAATTGATGACATAAGAAAGCTCTTAAATTCAGGAGCAGACAAAGTCTCCATCAATACTGCTGCTGTTCAAAATCCCAACTTTGTTCAGGAGGCATCTCTAAGATTTGGATCCCAGTGTATAGTGGTTGCTGTGGATGCAAAGCGAAGGGTGGATGGTAATGGCTGGGAAGTATATACGCATGGTGGAAGAAATCCCACAGGGATAGATGTTTTAGAATGGGTTAAAAGGATGGAGTCATTTGGTGCTGGGGAGATACTTTTGACAAGTATGGACAGAGATGGAACAAAGGATGGATATGATATTGAGCTGACTGCGGCAGTTGCTGAAACAGTTAAAATACCTGTAATAGCTTCAGGGGGTGTAGGTAGCAAGGAACATATTCTGGAGGGTTTAACCAGAGGTAAGGCTGATGCTGCCCTTGCAGCTTCTATTTTTCATTTTGGGACATATACAGTAAAAGAGGTAAAAGAGTTTTTAAAAAATAACAACGTTCATGTTAGGATGTGAGGTTTTTATGGAGATTGATGCTATTGAGAAGCTTGCAGCAACTATAAAAGATAGAAAGATTCACCCAAAGGAAGGGTCATATACAAATTCTCTTTTTAATGCTGGGGAAAATAAGATTGTAAAAAAATTGGGTGAAGAGAATGCCGAATTCATAAAGGCTTTTCTCACTGAACCAAAGGATAGAATTGTGGGAGAAGCTGCTGATATAATATATCATCTGATGGTTGCCCTTGAATACAAAGATATAGATTTTAACGAACTCCTCCTTGAACTTAAATCAAGGGCAAGGTAGAATAGCTTATGAAGAAAGCTATCATATGCGAGCTCTATGAAAGTGTTGAAAATATCTTAAAAGATTTTACTGTTTTGGACTACGTGTTAGGTTTGGGTTATGTCGCTGTAGAGACTGAAGCTGGAATAGGTCTTGCTTACACTTTTAGAGACTCTATCCCCGGAGGGTGCAACGCTACCGATAAAGAATTTGAAGGGGAATCTGCAAAATTGATTGCAGAAAAGATTTTTGAAAACGGTTTTCTTGAGTCTGCAATAGGCCTTGCCACAATAAACTCAGTATTGAATGGTGGAGTTATTGATGATAAGAATATTACAGACAGATTTGATTTTTTAGGGAAAAAGGTCTCAATGGTTGGATATTTTAGACCGATTGTTGAACAGATAAAACCTCTGGTGAAGGAACTTCATATATTTGAATTAAAAAACTATCAAGATACCCTGAATCCTGGTCAGGCAAAACTAATTATACCAAAATCTGATGTTGTCATCATCAGTGGAACAACATTTATAAACAAAACCACCGAAGACTTTTTAAATTTTGTAAAAGATTTTAAAAATCTATTTTTTGTAGGCCCCTCAACTCCACTCTCCCCTGTGATAGCCAGATATGGAAATATTATGGGTTCCTACGTATCAGATAGGAATTATATAAAAAGAGTTCTTAAAAGAGGAGCAGGGATGAAACTACTCAAGAGAGGTTTGGAAAAAAGGTTTGTTCCCTTTTCAGATAAATAATTTCTAGGGGGTTTTTATGGGATATCTGGTTGTTTTGTTTGCCATAATTATGCAGTTATGCCTTGGTTCTACATACTCATGGTCAGTATATGTAAAAGATATCAAAATGCTTCTTAATATAACTCAGGCATCAGCTCAGCTCCCCTTTTCCATATTCTATTTTGTTTTTCCAGCTACAATGATCTTTTCTGGTAAAATACTTAACCGATTAGGACCTTCAATGGCAACCATACTTGGCGGTTCTCTGTTTGGTTTGGGCTGGATTATATCATCTTTTGGTGGAAACAATTTTATATTTTCTATTCTTGGGAATGGTTTTATAGCAGGAATTGGTGCAGGAATAGCCTATATAGTACCTAT
>JAIWOA010000104.1 GCA_020217115.1 Calditerrivibrio sp.
ATGAATTTTTTTACTACTTTGTAGTTGACATCAGCTTCAAGAAGGGCCAATCTGACCTGCTTAATAGCATCTTTTATATTATCTTCAGTAAGTTTAGCTTCTCCACGGATTTTTTTAAAAACCCCCTGGAGTTTCTCATTCAATGCGGCAAACATATTATCCTTATCACCCGCCACGACTTATTTTATTGTGAACGAACCTTATATTGCAAAAAAACATATATGTCAAGTAGTTTTTATTGTTTCGTGGTTACTATGTAAAAATGTCACAAATAATTACTAATTTAAAATGTCATATTTATGATATTCTCCTTCTTGAATTAGATAAGTTTACCGTTGTAGTTACTTGAACGCTGGCTTGGAATTACTGGGATTGCTTCGCTTTGCTCGCAATGACCTGTACTACACTAACTCAACACTCAACACTCATAAAGACAAGGGGGATATAACTATTGTGACCTGCCTTTGAAAACTGAATACCTGTTTTAACCCATTTTCATCCTGGCATATTTTATGGCTTCGTCTCTATTTCTAATTATCCCTGATACTAATTTAAAATGTATCTCACCCAACACTTCTCCAAGCCGTGCATCTTTTTTATATCCCATTGAAAGTAGATCATCCCCACTTATGAGGTATTTCTTTGAAAAATCAAGCTTTTTACTATATTCAATGACTTTGTCTATGGTTTTATAAAACTCCAAATTATCCCTCCCCTTTGATCTGGCATCTGCTATTGAGATATCGATCAGTTTATTTAGTATCTTATAATTTTCATAAACAAATTTGTATAATGTGGCATCTGTTACCCCATTTATAGCATATTGCCTTATAACACCATGTTTTTTTACTATAGTGGAGATCTCCTTTATCATTTTATTGGGATATGAAAGCCTTTTCAGTATCTTTTCTGTAAATTTTTCACTTACAAGTTCATGGCCAACAAATTTCCCAAAAGTCTCCTTATATCTTTCATCCCCCTTACCCACATCGTGTAGTAGTGAAGCGATAATTATAGATAGTCTATCTTGATCTGTCTGGTAATTTTCTGATAATTTATGGGTGATCTTTGTCACTGATAAACTGTGTTCAATGGCATCCTCCAGATGGTTCTTACCACCAGATAGGCCATCAAGCCCTTTAAGCTCTGGAAAAATTATGTAAAGCACTGCTAAATCTTTCATTAATTTTAGTGTTTTGTAACAATTCTGACAAAGAAATAGATGATTTAATTCCTTATTTACCCTTTCTGATGGAATGCTTATGAGTAGATCTTTTTCCAGAAAAATTTTTTCAAGGGTATCATGCTCTATTCCAAACCCCAATTCAGACATAAACCTGAATCCCCTTAATATCCTTAGAGGATCGTCAATGAAAGAATTTTCGTAAACCATTCTGATGACTTTCCTCTCTATATCTGAAGGATCTCCAATAATCCCATCGTTAAAATGTATTGCAAGGTTGTTTATTGTAAAATCTCTTCTGTTCAGATCTTCCCCTATTGTTTCCCCCCGCAATTTTGAAATATCAACGGTTACATCATTTTTTACAATCCTTATATTATCTTTAAAGTCTACCGCAGTTCCTTTTAAAAATTTATTTAATTTTTTAGCAAAATCCCTGTATTCGATCCCTTCTGCCACCACATCTATATCTTTTATCTCTCTGTTTAATAGTATATCCCTTACAAATCCACCCACAAAATAGAATCTGGAATAATGATTGTGAAAAAAATCGAAAAAGATCTCCTTCAATGGAAAGTTTATATTATCTAATTGGGTCAATATCTGTGACTTATTCATTAAAAAATCTCCTTTTAAAACTCTATTAAACCTTTAATATTCAGTTCTATATTGACATAACTACAATTTTCACAGTAAAATACAACAGTGCAGCCAAACATTTTTACTCCTCAGGAGTGCTATGAAAATACTTATTATATCAGATACTCATATCAATTCAATAAGAAATCTTCACCCAAAGGTTATTTCCGAAATAAAAAATTCTGATGCTGTAATTCATGCTGGAGATATTGTTGGAGAGATTGCCTACAGGGAGATAAAGTCTATATCCAGAAAACTTTATGCAGTTCGTGGTAATATGGATATCCTTACAGATGAACTGGAAAGGAAAATTACCTTTAATATTTATGATAAAAAAATTTCAGTTTGCCATGGTGACATCTACAACGATATCTACAATGGTCTATTGTATGATTTTGTAGATTCTAATATTATTATTTTTGGACATACTCACCATCCATATTCAAAAATTATTGGTAAACAGCACCTTATAAATCCGGGAAGTACTTCAAAAAATAGGTGGAAAAATAAAAAATCCTATGTTATTCTTGAATTTACATTTGAAAATTATACTGTGAATTTTTTTGAAATATGACTTTTAGGGGTGTATCTGGATGAAGGTAGCAATTGTTGGAGCTGGAAGTGCCGGTATGTTTGCCGCTTTTAAGCTTGCAGGTATTGATGGTATTGAAGTCGATCTTTTTGATAAGGGTAATAGCATTGAGAATAGGAGCAGAGCTGAAGTCATGTCTGGCTTTGGTGGAGCTGGAGCTTTTTCTGATGGGAAGCTTACACTAACTACAGAATTTGGTGGATGGCTTACAGATTTTTTTGATGAGAGGGTTTTATCTGAACTGATTGATGAAGCTGATGAGATATGGAGAAATTTCTCATCAATAAATAATCTTGATAGTTCTCAAAATTATGAAAAGATAAAGGATCTCGAATATTTGTGCTCGAGGCATAACCTCAGATTGTACAGCGCTAAAATAAGGCATCTGGGTACAGATAACTGTCTTCTGGCAATAAAAAATATTCAACAGTACCTTACAGATTCAAAAAATATTAATATTTTTTACAACACACCAATTTCAGAGATCATTATAGAGAACAATTCCATCAAAGGTATCATAGATTCTAATGGAGTAAAAAGGTATTATGATTTTGTAATTCTGGCTGTTGGTAGAAGTGGGAACCATTGGATGCAGGAGATAGTAGAGAGATATTCCATAGGTTCATCTATAAATCCAGTAGATATTGGGGTTAGGGTTGAAATACCCCGTTCGATATCCGATAGTTTTACAGATTATCTATATGAATTTAAAATAAAATATTACACCTCTGAATTTGAGGATGAAGTTAGAACCTTTTGTGTAAATCCGGGTGGTTTTATAGCCATGGAGAGAAATGAAAATAACCTCGTGACAGTCAATGGGCATTCCTACAAAAATAAAAAGAGTAACAATACCAATTTTGCCCTTCTTGTTTCCACTAGATTTACAGAGCCTTTCAGAGAACCTGTTAAATATGGTCAATACATCGCTTATCTGGCGAATATGTTGAGTGGTGGCGGTATTATAGTGCAGCGATTTGGTGACCTTTTACGTGGAAGGAGATCTACAGAGAGTAGAATAAGAAAAAACTTTGTTCAGCCTACTTTGAAAGATGCGATGCCGGGGGATCTATCCTTTGTATTGCCCTACAGGTACCTTGCTAATATAAAAGAGACGATTTTTGCCCTTGACAAAGTTATGCCAGGTATGGCTGACCCGAATACTCTTCTCTACGGGATAGAGGCAAAATTCTATTCCCTCAGAATAGATATAGATGGGAATATGAGATCAAAGAGTATAGAAAATCTCTACTGTATTGGTGATGGAGCTGGTATTACAAGGGGTATAATACAGGCATCTGTATCAGGGATTGTTGCTGCAAATGATATATTAAATAGAAAATAGAACTGGAGATAATTTGATGAATGAACTACTTTTAAAAACCCTCAATGGCGAGAAGAGCGATAGACCCCCTGTATGGTTAATGAGGCAGGCCGGGAGGTATATGGCAGAGTATATGGAAGTGAGAAAAAAAGTAACTTTTCTTGAGCTTTGTAAAACTCCAGAACTTGCTGCAAAAGTTACTCATCAGCCTGTTGATATCCTTGGGGTAGATGCTGCGATACTTTTTTCAGATATTTTGATCCCTGTAGAACCTATGGGGGTTAATCTTGATTTTAATCCAGCCCCTGTCATCTCTTCCCCTATTAGAAGTTTGAAAGAGGCTGAAGATCTAAAGATAGTTGAGCCTGAAAGGGACCTGAAATTTGTTATCGAAACAGTAAAATTGCTGGTCAGGGATCTAAAAGTTCCCCTTATAGGATTTTCTGGTGCACCCTTTACCCTTGCCTGCTATATGGTGGAGGGTGGAGGGAGTAAAAATTTTATTGAGATAAAAAAAGTTATGCTTAGCAAGGAGAAAACCTATTCTGTATTAATGGAAAAACTGACCCTTAGCACTATAAAATATCTGCAATCTCAAATTGACAACGGTTGTCCTGTGGTTCAGATATTTGATACATGGGCCGGAATACTTTCACCTAGGGAGTATGAGGAATTTGTCTTCCCCTATGTTAACGAGCTGATAAATAATCTTAAAAATGCTCATGTTATCTACTTTGCAAAGGATAGTGCAACTTTTTATAAAATTATAAAAAAACTCAACTGTTCTGGTATAGGTGTGGACTGGAAGATCGATCTTGATGATGCAAATGATCTGCTCGGGAATAGATTTATTCTACAGGGGAATCTTGATCCAGTTTCCCTTTTTGCTGATAGAGATACCATAAAAAGGATGACTAAGTGCATTCTGGAAAAAGGGAAAAGAGCTAAAGGGCATATTTTTAATCTCGGGCATGGTATATTACCGGAAACACCTGTAGAGAATGTAAAATATTTAGTAAATCTGGTGAAGGGTATAGATGAGTAAAGATTTTTTGTATGTAATGTATATGGGTGGGCCTGATTCTTTAGACTCGATAGAGCCTTTTTTGTATAATCTTTTTACAGATAGAAAAATAATAGATTTTGGTATAGGGGAGTTGCCACAAAAATTGCTGGCAAAAATCATATCGAAGAGGAGGAGCAGGAAGATTGCCCCAGAATATGAAAAGATGGGGGGAGGCTCTCCGCAGTTAAAAATTCTGGAATCTTTGCTACAAAAGGTATCGATGCTGTATCTGGATAAAAATGGTAGAGATTTATCCTATGCCATTGGGATGTGTTATTACCATCCATACATAAGTGATACTGTAAAGATGATATATTCTGACAATTACGATAAAATATTTGTGATGACCATGTACCCTCAATACTCCTACACTACAAGCGGGAGCTGTTTTTCAAGATTTTTTGATAGTATAAACCTGAAGCCTGTTAATCGAGCATTTAAAGTAATTCCCCATTGGCATCTAAATGATAGCTACAATAGGTGCCTGATATCGAGAATTCTTGAAAAATCAAGGGGATTTGAAAAGGGTATAAGTGATATCCATCTGCTTTTTTCTGCACACTCATTACCTTTTTATACAGTCGAAAAGGGGGATGTCTATACAAAGCATATTGAAGAACAGGTTAATTATATTGTTAAAGAGGTGAGACCAAAGTCGTTTTCCATATCTTATCAGAGTAAAGCTGGCAGGATGAAGTGGCTTGAACCTTCCACAAAGGATGAGATAGATAGGCTGGCAAGGGATGGTTACAAAAATGTTCTGGTTTTGCCAATATCTTTTGTCTCTGATCATATAGAGACTTTAATTGAAATCGATGAACAGTATATACCATACGCAGCTTCAAAGGGGTTAAACTGTAAAAGGGTTGATAGCCTCAATGATTCAGAGGATTTTGCCAGATCTATTCTGGATATAATAGAGGGATGATGGAAAAACTAAAAAATTTTTTAAGGATGATAAAGTTTGAACATTCAATTTTTGCTCTCCCATTTGCTTTTACAGGTGCATTTATTGCTGCTGGTGGGGTGCCATCTGTAAAGGATATCTTTTGGATTGTTGTGGCTATGGTTGGGGCAAGAAGCGGTGCAATGGGGTTAAATAGACTTATAGATGCTGAAATAGATAGAGAAAATCCGAGAACTGCGAGTAGGGAGATCCCAGCTGGTAAGATCAGCAAGAGGGAAGCAATATTTTATATAATTATCTCCTTTGCAATATATGAGTTTGCAACATATTCCCTCAATAAGTTGAGTTTTATACTTTCCCCCATTCCGATTCTGATTTTTATATTATATTCCTACACCAAAAGGTTTACTGCATTGTGCCATGTTGTTCTGGGTATTGCCCTGGGCCTTGCACCAATTGGTGCCTATGTTGCAATTCTTGGTAGAGTAGATCTGCCGATAGTGGTACTTGGTATGGGTGTTTTATTCTGGGTAGCAGGATTTGATATTATTTATGCGATACAGGACATCGATTATGATAGAAATAAGGGGCTGTTTTCAATACCGAGATTTCTTGGGGTAAATGGTTCCCTTTATGCCGCAAGATTTTTTCATATTGTTGCTTTTATTATGTTTCTTAGTGTAAAAGTATTACAACCTCTTGGCTTGTTTTACCTTTTAGGCGTTGTAGGTTCTGGATTTTTTATGATTTATGAACATTACATCATAAGGGGAGCAGATCTTAAAAAGCTTGATATTGCATTTTTTAATATAAATGCTTATATAAGTATTGTTATTTTTATTTTTACAATGTTAGATATATATTACAGGAGATTGTTTTGAAAATATTTCTGGGAATTACAGGAGCAAGTGGAGCTTTATATGGTTTGAAGCTTATAAATGAGCTCAATAAAAAAAGAGATGTGGAGTTACATATATCCATCACTCAAGATGGGGTAACAAATATAAATCTTGAAACAGATCTAAAGCTTAATACTCCATTTGAAATAGTGGAAAAGCTTTCTTTGAATATTAATAAAACCTTTGTTTACGATGTTAGAGATTTTGCCGCCAGACCCTCCAGTGGTTCCTTCAAGATAGACAAATACATTATATGTCCAGCTTCTATGGGTTTTGTAGGTAGGGTATCTGCTGGGGTCAGTTCCAACCTTCTGGAAAGGGTTTCTGATGTAGCTTTAAAGGAAAATAGGGATTTGGTGGTGGTTTTCAGGGAAGCTCCACTAAATCAGATACACCTTGAAAATCTTCTTAAATTAAGTAGAGCTGGGGCAAAAATAATTCCTGCTGCCCCTGCATTTTATCATAAGCCAAATAGCATAGAAGATTTAGTTTTATTTGTAGTTGGAAAAATTTTTGATATAATAGATATAGAACATGAGCTTTTTCAGAGATGGGGTGCCGGCTATGAAAATGGTATGCAAAAGATGTAATGCTGATATTGAGAGTGATAAAAAGATTTTTTCATGTGGAGTTTGTGGTGAACCATATGATCTTAATATGAAATCGGAAAAATTTGATATTAAAATGTTAAATGGTTTAAAGGTTTCAGATCTCTCCTATGAGGCAGTGAAGGATGGTGTAGGTAAAGGGAGGTATCTCTCAGTTGATTATATTACATATCAGGGTGCTCCCTGGGTTAAGCTCAAAGATTCAGAGTTTGGAATGTTTTTAAATATATCTTCAGCTGATACAAAAAAAACAGTTGATAAAAGAAGAAATTGGTTTTATCTTTTTATAGTGTCCTTTATAGCTAACATTGCTATGCTTGTGTTAATATATTTTTTGACAATACGGTAGTTTTTAGGAGGATATATGTTTGATAAAGAAAAGAGTATGGATTGGCTCAGAACAAAAATCGAGAAAGGGAAAGAGGAGCTTGTAAAGTTTTCTAAGATAAGCAAACTTAAGCTTGAGATTTCTACGCTTAGAAAAAGAAAAGACGAGAGATACAAATCTATGGGTAAGAGAGCTTTCAAAATGGTCGAAGATGGCTTAATGGATGACTCCCAGATTGTTGCTGATTATGATGACATTATCAGAATTAACCAGAAGATAGAGGATCTTGAGCTTGAAATTAAGGCTGTAAAAGAATCAAAGAGTGTTGTAGATTTTGATAATGAATAATAGCAAATTAAAAGATCTACTTGGTGACGTTAAAGAACTTCCTCCGATGCCACAGGTAGCCGTTCAGGTTATGGGTATTCTGGATAAGGATGATTTTAGTTTTGCCGAGCTTGTGAGTGTAATTTCTAAAGATGTGAGTATTACTGCGTCAATATTGAAAATTGCAAACTCACCCCTTTTTGGTTCAAGGGTAACAATAAATAATTTAACTCAGGCAATTTCTCTTCTTGGGATAAAAAATTTAAAAAATATTGTTGTTGCCCTATCTACAAGGGGTATGTTTGAGTCCAATAAGATAACCATTTTTGAACAGAAGCTCTGGGAACATTCTGTTGCTACTGCTGTTTATGCAAGAATTTTTGCCCTTAAGTTTAATAGGAAAATGGCTGAAGAGGCATTTATAATAGCTCTTTTGCACGATATAGGTCAGATTGTTTTGTCACTTTTTGTTGAGAAATATAACAATGTAAAGGAAAATGTATTTGGACAACATATTGATATTAGCCTTGTGGAGGATGAGTTTATAGGGACAAACCACTGTTTAGTTGGAAGTTTGCTGCTTGAGGAGTGGGGGTTGCCAGAGATCTACTGTGACGTAGTTCTTAACCATCACAATTTTCAAAATAGTAAATATCTGGATATGGCTAAGATTATTTATATTGCAAATAATAAGGTAAAGGATCACCAGTTTTCAATTTCGAAGAAGAAAGATTATTCATTTGATGGTCTTTTATCTGATATGGGTTATGAGCAAAGTGAAATCGAAGAAGTTGATATCAGTTTTATGGAGATTATAAAATCTGAAAAGGATCTTTTAAATGTATGAAAAAATTTTACTATGTAATATTTGCAATAATCTCTTTTTATATCTTTTATGGGTGTTCTACTACATTAAACTATAAGACTACAAATACATTGAAAGAACGTTATCCCTATTCCCAGAAGGCTGGAGATCTGATATTTTTTTACGATGTAAAACAGACAGAAAAGGGGAAATTGGTTGAATTAAATGTCAAAAATGTTTCCAATCTTTTTATATCTAACCTTGTCTTTGATATTTCTGAAGATGGTGAGAAATATAGTAGATTTTTATATGTAGGGAATATAAAGAACCTTAATTCAAAGGTTATAACATTTAATGTTGATAAGAAATCTGAGATCTTAACAATAAGTTATAAATATAATTTAATAAAAGAAGATTCATTTCTTGGTCCTGACAAAAATAACAATGGAAGTGACCCTTACGAAAAATCTGAAAAGGTTATGATACTGCTTAAGTAATTTATGTTGAACTAAAGATTAGCATATCATTTTCATCTTTAGCGATGATGACCTTACTTTCATATTCATCTTTTGTTATTGTAACTGTTGAGCCTACTTTTATTTTGATATCTCTAAAAAGATGTCTTCTTATTATAATCATCTCTTTCTGATTAGAGAGTACAAAATCCATATCGCTCTGTAGAGATTCTATCCTATTTTCAAGTAATGCCTGTAAATTTTCCAATTTTTTTAGTTTTTCTATCGATATTTTATATTCATTGTCAAGTATTGCATTTTCCATTGTGCCGTGGGATAGTATTATCTTCTTAATCTGAAGTTTTAATTGATTAATTGTTTTTGACAAATTATCTAATTTTTCCAATGTGTCTTGTATACTCGTTTTTAGCTGATTCTTTGTATTTTGATTAATTATTAACGATGTTTTCGTATAATTTTTGGATCCTGCTACATTGATATCTATGAGCCTTGTTGCTTCAATATGACTACCTTGAACTGCCCCCATACCTTTATAGGATAAAAAGGTTTTGCATGAAACTCTGGAATTTCTGGTATAGTTTGAAATTTCCACTGTATCTCCTGCAATTAATTCTGAATCCTGAACAAAGTCTGCTTTTATATTTTTTAGTGCCTTTATTTTTGTCTGATTTTTTCCAAATACACCAGAATTTATTAAAATGGAACCCTTTTCAGATTCTATATATGCCCCCTCTACAACACCTCTAATTTTTATATCTCCCCCTGCAACAACTTTAAAATCTGGGAGTACATCCCCTCTAATAAGCACATCCCCTTTGTAGGAGATATTTCCTGTAGAATAATTTACATCTCCATCGACTATGATAATCTCTATAACGTTTACTTTGTTGTTATCAAAGTTTACAATACCATCCGTAGTAGATAGAAGTTTAAGACCATCTGCAGATATATATGTATTTTTGCCTGAAGGAAGCTTCAGATCCTTACCGGGGGTTGCCTTTATTATATTTCCAAATACATCGTAGCCATCTATCCCCTTTGTATATGGTATCTTCAAAACGAGGGGATCACCTTTGTCAACTTGCTGGATGACACTTATATTCTTAAAGTCCACATACCCTTCTTCATCCTCCCTTGGTTTGAAAATATTTTCTTTTTCAAAGAAGAATATAGTATATGCATCCTCACCTGGGCTTGGGTCTACACCTTTTGCTACAAGCTTTATAGTACCCCCACTTTCTTGAGCAATTGACTCTATTGCCTGGTTTATTAGTCCGAACTTTACCTTATTTTTTTTAAGGTGAAATGTTACAGCTTTAGGATCAAAGATTTCATTGGAGATCTTTTTCAGATAACACTCCATATGGTCATCGGATATGGAGATGTCAAAGGCATTGGAAACTTTGCTATCTATCTTTTTAAATATCTCCCCTATCTCTATTGGTTCTCCAGTAGATAGGTGTACTGCCTGGCTGATCTTTTGTATATCATAGTTATAGATATTTTCACTTATTAACCTTTCCTCAATTTCATCAATATTTATCTTTGACTTAGGATTGGTTTGCATGAACATCTTTTTGTCCTGTATAAAAAATCTATAGGTCCCCACATCATAGCTTTTTGTATCTAATTTTAAGGATATATTTTTTATCTCCTGAAATATATCTGATACAGATAGATATCTTTTTTCAGGATCCTTTGATAAACATTTCTTTATTATATTAGCAATATCTACATCGACATCCGGGTAATATGCTGGGTCAAGATAATCAGAATTCTTTAATTTTAATATATTCTCATCTTTTATGGTATCGCCAAAGGGGTGTTCTTTGCAAAAAATGAAATATAGAAATGCTCCTATCTGAAAAATATCGCCAGATACGGTTGATTCATGATTTTTTAGACATTCTGGAGGGATGTATGGTGGTATGTTATTAGAATATCCCAATTCACTTAATAATTCATTTTTCGTCAGGTATCGTCTTAGATCAAAATGGTCTACTTTTAATGTTCCAGATGTCAAAAATATTGAGTCTATGTAAAGATTTTGATGAAGTAACTTTAAATTATGGGAGAATTCAATGGCATCTGCAAGGGAAAGGGCAATGTTGAGTTTTTCCTTTATATTGAGGTCAAAAAGGATATCCTTTGAAATTATGCTATTTTTTATGTCAAAATACTCATGTACAGAAAACATATCACCATCTTCCTCTATGTAGTAATCGGTTGTCGTTACTATATTTGGATGGATTAGCTGGGCAGAATTTTTAATATACCTTTTAAATCTTTCTTTTACATTTGAGTCATCGGAGTATTTTTTTATATTTTCAAATTCTACCTTTTTTATCAATACGTTTCTTTTAAATTTTTTATCAAAACCTCTATACACAAGGCCAGAAGGCAAAGTGAGAATAAAATCAGATAATTCATATCTTTGTGTAAATTCGTTATCCATAAGAAATTGTTAGCATGGCAAATATTATTTTTCAATATAAATTTACAATTATTTTTTATTTTTATAAATTTGTTTATTCTGAAATAACAGATTGACTTCAATAACCCTTTTTGTTATTGAAAGCTCTCAGGAGGTTTATATGAAAGCAAAGGATATAATGGAAAAGTTTGATGGAAGATCATTAAATCCTGATATGACCTTGAAAGAGGCTGTCGAGTTTATGAGTAGCATAGAAAAACCTGACGGTAGTAAAGGGATTAAAGGTATGCTTGTGCTCAATAGTGGGAAGCTTATTGGTATACTTTCAATGGAAGATGTTTTAAAGGTGGTTATTCCATTTTACATAAACCCATTGTTAAAAGATTTTACCTGGGAAGGGATGCTTGTAAATATGGCAGCTAAAATGCAAAACAAGAAAGTTGGTGACGTAATGAATAAAAATATATTTTATGTTAAGCCTGAGGACTCTCTTATGAAGTGTGCTGAAATACTTATAAAATATAATATCCAGAGATTGCCTGTTTTAGAAAATGAAAATGTTGTGGGTATTATTCTTGTAAGAGATCTTTATAATGTAGTGGTGAAAAAAATTCTTGGAGAGATTAATGGATCAGGGTATTCCAGTAATTATTAATAGTCAATTCATTATAGCTGTATCAATTTTCTTTATTAGTTACATTTTGATTGTGTCTGAAAAGGTTAACAAAACAGTAGTTTCTTTATGTGGGGCATCATTAATGATAATTTTGCATGTTATAGACCAAAAGGAGGCTTTTCATGTCGAGGAGATTGGTGTAGATTGGAATGTTGTTTTTCTCCTGGTATCTATGATGATAATTATCAATATAATAAGACCTACTGGATTTTTTGAGTATATAGCAATAAAAAGTGCTAAATTGGGGAAAGGTGATCCTTTCAGGATAATGGTAATATTTGCAATTATAACTGCAGTTTTGAGTGCTTTTTTAGATAATGTTACTACTATACTTTTGATAGCACCTGTATCGTTACTTATCGCTGATGCCCTTGAGCTTTCTCCAGTCCCTTATTTAATAGTGGAGGCTCTGGCATCAAATATTGGTGGAACTGCTACTTTAATAGGTGATCCACCCAATATAATGATAGCATCTAAGGCAAAACTTGATTTTATGTCATTCATATACAATCTTACTCCTGTTGTTATTATTATTTTGTTTGTATTTCTTATTGTATTAAGGTTGTTTTTTACAAAAAGATTGGCTATCCCTGAGGAGAGAAAACTTAGAATATTGAAGATGAATGAGAAAGATGCTATAAAAGATCCTGTACTGCTTATGAAATCTCTTATTGTTCTTTTTTTGGTTTTGTCAGGTTTTGTATTGCACGGTTTTTTACACTATGAGCCTGCAACTATATCCCTTTTTGGAGCAGGTTTGTTGCTGCTTATTTCAAGAATTCATGATCCACAGCATATTTTTGCTGGAATAGAATGGTCTACTATATTTTTCTTTATAGGTCTGTTTATCATGATCGGTGGAGTTGTAAAAGTTGGTTTTATCAAGTTACTATCTATTC
>JAIWOA010000105.1 GCA_020217115.1 Calditerrivibrio sp.
ATTCCAAGTCTATTTAGTTCAACCTCAAAATTTCTTGATTGGGAATTTGCTCTGTAAAGTATTGCTATCTCCTCTGCAGAGACTCCAAGATTCAAAAGATCTCTTATCTTCCCTGCCACAAAAATGGCTTCATCGATTTCTGTGTGAAACTGTTTTATTATAATATCTCCATGCTCTTTTATAAAAGGTTTTAGATCTTTCCCCTTTCTAAATTTATTATTTGAAATTAGCTTATTTGCAGTGGTTAGTATTTTGTGTCCACTTCTATAATTGTCTGTAAGTTTTACTATTTTTGTTGCAGGAAAATACTCTTCAAAATTTAATATATTCCTTATTTCTGCACCCCTCCATCCATATATTGATTGATCGTCATCTCCAACTGCTGTAATAAAACCATTTTTATCACAGATTGAAGTAAGAAATTCGAGCTGTATTCTATTTGTGTCTTGAAATTCATCTACAAGTATATATTGAAAAATTTTTCTGTAATAGTATTTGATCTCCGGGTTATATTTCAAAACCTTTACTATAAGGGATAGCATGTCATCAAAATCTACCATATTCATTTCCCTGAGGGAATGTTGGTAATTATTGAATACCTCTTCAAATTTATAAAAATCTTCATGGGGTTCTATTTCATCAATGAATTCCATACTATTTTTATAATTACTTATTAAATTTAGATAGTTTTTTGGTGGATACTTTTTTGAGTCTATATTAATATTTTTTAGAATATCCCTTATGATTGACAACCTATCATCCTGATCTATTACAGAAAAGTTTGATTTTAATCCTACGAGGTAGCCATCTCTTCTAAGCATTCTGAGGGCTATTGAATGGAATGTTCCGATCCATATATTTTTGCTGTGCTTATCTGTAAGCTGGAAGATTCGTCTTGCCATTTCGTCTGCAGCTTTGTTTGTAAATGTCACTGCTAAGATATTTTCTGGGGAGACATTCATATCTTTAATTAGATATGCTATCTTATTGGTGATTACCCTTGTCTTCCCTGTGCCAGCACCTGCTATGACGAGTAATGGGCCATCGTTGTATCTTATGGCTTCTAACTGACTTTCATTAAGTAGCTTTAATGTCATTGTTCTTTGCTTGCAACAATGGTTTTCAGATAAGCGTTTTCACTTAAATATAAGTATAGTCTTCCAAGAGTATCTCTTCTTTTATCATCAGGTATATAATCAGATTCCTCTATTAGCTGTTTCAGTCTTCTTTCTATATCCTTTATATCGTAATCAAGATCATCGAGTATATCAAGGATATTTTGTGCTTCGAGGAGATTTGTTATTTCATAGTTGTCATCCTCATCAAATACGACACTAAACTCTGTAGGGTGTGTAAAAAGGTTGTGCTGCATTCCGAGTATCTCCTGATATGCCCCCACAAGGAAAAAACCTATGAAATATTCTTCATTTTTTACATCGACATCATGTAGAAAAAGTGGTTTCCTGATATCAAAAGATATCTCTCCATCACTGTCACAGGTAATATCCCAAAGACTTGCAGATCTTGTTGGTTTTTCGTTCAGTCTATCAAGGGGTGCCACAGGAAAAGTTTGTCCAAGTCCCCAGTAGTCTGGCAAGCTCTGGAAAAATGAACAATTAAGCAGATATTTCTCCTGTATCATATTCTGAATAGTAAGAATTTCGTCATATTTTTTGTTTTTTAGCAATTCTACAGCTTTTTTTATGATTAAATGTACCAATATTTCAGTGTTGCTTCTGTCTAAAAGATCGATATACCCCAGATCAAAGAGTGTCAAAAGTGATTCCATGTGGTCAAGACTGTCATGGAGATATTCTATGGCATTTTTTTCGTTCATCAAATTGTACAATTCAAATAGTTCATCAATTAATTTTGGATTTTCATTTTTTAGTTGTAGCTCTCTTTGGTCATATTCTTGGGAGAAAAGCTCTAAGACAGGTGCCACAAGTACAGCATGCTTTGCTGCAACAAATCTACCAGCTTCAAGAAAAATATCTGGATCTGGAACATGTTTGTTATGTGCAATTGTTTTAAGTAAAAATACAACATCACTTGCATATTCTTCAAGGGTGTAATGTCTCTGTGCAATGCCTTCATGTTGGGCATATTCCACAGCTAATCCTCCCCCCAGATCTATTGCTTTTAGGTTATGAGCTCCCATTTTATACAGTTCAGCATGTATGTTTCCAGCTTCCCTCAATGCCTTCTTCAAAGGAGATATTTCACTAATCTGTGAGCCTATATGGAAATGTATCATTGTGAAATATTCAAGCATATTTGCTTGCTTTAACATATTCATTGCTTCTATCAGTTCAGAGGAAGTTAGCCCAAATTTAGAGTTTATTCCACCACTTTTTGCCCAGATACCTATACCTGAGCTATGTAACCTTATACGTAGACCTATCTTCGGGTATGGTTTACCCATCTCCTTTGCTACTTCAAGTATGGTTTCAAGTTCGTTTAATCCCTCTATTGTCAATGTTATATCATGACCCATTTTAGCAGCTATGAATCCAAGTGAGATCATCTCTTTGTCTTTAAAACCATTTACCATAATAGGAGAACCACTGTTGTTATAAGCCATTGCAATTATGAGCTCAGGTTTACTACCAGCTTCAAGGCCGTAGGGCATCCCCTTTGTCATCTCCATCAATGGTGAAACAAAATTGGGGAATTGATTTACTTTTAGTGGGAAAAGAGCATTAAAAGAGCCTTGATAACCATATTCTTTTATGGTTTTTTTAAAGGTTTTAAAAAGTGTATCTATCTGCTCTTTAACAAGATGGGGAAATCTGAGTAGCAATGGACCTTTATATCCTTCATCCCTTATCTCTTTTACAATATCTATGAGTGCAGGTTTTTTCCCATAGTTGATTACAATCTTCCCTTTTTCTATCTTGAAATCATCGTCAGACCACAATTTTATTCCAAAATCCATAAAAATATCCTCACTGTTTTAATCTCAAAATAATATATCAAATTTGTAAAAAGTCTATTATTTTTTTGTTGCTTAAAGATATTTTACAAATAATTTTGTGTTATTTTTAGATAATTTTGTTGAGTAACGATCTACGATTAGTAAGTTTATATTCTTATCATTTTTATTTGTTAATCAACAATGAAAATTTTTAAATTAGAAATCAAACATTGCGCATTGAAATCTTAAATTTATATAAAAATATGATTTTTTTTGTTTTAAATTATATTGATTTTCTATTGATTTATAGTTAAAAAAATGTTTTAATATTAGTAATAATAAACGTTATTAGGAGCTGTGTATGGTATCAAAAGTTACACCTAAATTAGTTCAGTCAGTTGCCCACGTTTTGCAGCTTTTTGAAGTTTACAGGACTACAGATTACAGAGAGGAGTTTGGAGTTACCGAACTCAGCAAGCAGTTAGGGCTTCACAAGAATAATGTATTTAGGCTTTTGGCTACTCTTGAATCGAGGGGGTATATAGAGCAGAATAAAGCTACCGAAAATTATAGGCTTGGCATAGAGATATTTGATCTGGGGCAGAAGTATCTAAACAAACTTGGCCTTTTAAAACTTGCAAGACCCTTTATGGAAAAGGTAGTATCTGAAATAAATGAATCGGTATATATAGGTATTTTGAAGGAGGGTTCTGTTGTCTATCTCGATATTGTAGAGGCGATGCAAACCATCAAGATTGTTTCAAGGGTTGGGAAGGATGTTCCAGCTTATTGCACTGCTATAGGTAAGATTCAGCTTGCCTATGCTTCTGAAGAAGAACTGAACAAGATCTATATGGGGGCAAGGCTTAAAAAATATACTGATAAGACAATTACTTCTCTTCCTGAGCTAAAGAAGCATTTAAAGGTAGTTACCGAAAATGATTATGCGATAGATGATGAAGAATTTGAAGAGTCTGTAAGAAATGTGGGAGTTCCAATAAAAAATTATGAAGGTGTTTCAATTGCGGCTATAAGCGCAACAGGGCCTATCTGCAGGATGACTCCTTCAAAGATAGAGAATGAGGTTCTTCCTGCACTCAAAAAATATGCCAGGGAGATATCTAAAAGACTTGGTTATCAAGGATAACAGAATATACCTGTCCTAAAGATATAGATGCATCATTTGCTGGCACTTCTCTATGAATATATGGTGAAAGGCCAGCTTTTCTTATCTTTTCAAGTGTAAGACTTAACAACATTGTATTCTGGAATACACCACCAGATAGAACGACATCTTTTACCCCCTCTGTTTCAGATATTCTTTTGCAACATTCTAAAATAATTTCTGCAACGGTGTTGTGAAATCTATAGGATATTTCTTGAATACTTAAAGAGCTCATCAGATCATGTATAATTTCTGTAAGCATTTCCGATATTTCTATTTTATGATCCTTTATTTTAAAAGGGTATGAATGTTCTGAACTCATTTTTCCAAGAGATTCCAGAGCTATGGCTGAGTGTGCTTCAAATTCGTTTGTTTTAATCCCTGTGATAAGGGAGCCGACAGCTTCAAATAGTCTACCCATACTTGATGTGAGAAATGAATTGATTTTGTTATCAATAACTTTTTTTAATATATCAACCTCCTCATTTGCATCGAATCTATCTGCTATCATTCTTATTATATTATCCTCTACTCCATTTTGTATCAGATATCCCAAAAGCATTCTGTAGGGATTTTTTGCAGAGGCATCCCCTCCAGGCTGTACATAGTATTCTAAATGGTAGATCCTTTTTATTACCCCTTTTTTGCAAAAAAATTCTCCTCCCCATATATTTCCATCCTCTCCTAACCCGGTGCCATCAAAAATTACCCCTATCAAATTATCTGATAGTCCATGTTCTGCCATGCAGGCATACATATGGGCTTTGTGGTGTTGAATGGATGATACCTTTATATCATTTTCCTGCGCAAATTTTTTTGCAAATATAGTAGATCTGTAATCTGGGTGGATATCGTGTACCACATGTGATATCTTTATATCAAAGAGATCCCTCAGCTTATTAAAGGTTTCCTCATAAAATATCTCTGTTTCCATATTGTCAAGATCACCAATAAATTGGCTTATAAATGCATATCTACCCTTTGTCATACTCAAATGGTTTTTTAGCTGTGCTCCAGCACCAAAAACAGAGATGTCGCTACTTTTCTTTAGAATAACAGGATTTGGGGAGTACCCTCTGGATCTCCTTATAGGGTAGATATTACCATCAACTATTGTTACCACAGAGTCATCTACTCTATTGTGGATAGGTCTATTATGATGCAGGAAATAGTTTGTGAAAATTTTTAATTTTTCTTCTGCATCTTTTTCTGATATCGTTATAGGTTCATCTTTTAAATTTCCACTTGTGGCAACTATAAATTCTGTTTTTAGAAAATGAAAAAGTATTTTATGCATTGGAGTATAGGCTGCCATCAAACCTATCTTTTCGCTTAGAGGATTTATATATTTAGATAGTGGGTGATTGTTCCATTCAAAAATTACGATAGGTGATTGTGGTGATAGCAACATATTTTTGATTATATCTATATCCCTAATAGAGTATTTATTTAGTATATCTGGATTTTTTACCATTACTGCCAACGGTTTTGACAACCTTTTTTTTAATTTTCTAAGTCTATTTATTGTATTGTCATTTGTAGCATCACATATTATATGGTATCCACCAAGACCTTTGAAAGCTACTATTTCATCATAATCGATTAGTTCTGCTATCTTTTTTATAGCATCTACACCTCTATAATTATCAAAATAGACATCTGGACCGCAATCTCTGCAGCAGTTTGGTTGGGCATGAAATCTTCTGTCAGAAAGATCTTGGTATTCTTTAAGACATTCATCACAGATCTTGAAAATATCCATTGTTGTATTTGGTCTATCATAGGGGATTGTTTTTATTATTGAGTAGCGTGGTCCGCAGTTTGTACAGTTTATAAAAGGGTAAAGGTATCTTCTGTTGTTTTTCTCAAAGAGCTCTCTTTCACAATCATTACAAATGGCCATATCCGCTGGGATAAGGGTCACTCCACTATTTTTTTCAGAATCAAATATAACAAAACCATTGTGTCTGATATCTATATACCTTTCTTCACAATCTAAGGATAATATTGAGCTTGATCTTGGAGCATTATCCTTTAATAACTTTATAAATAGATCCTTTTCAGATCTACTACATTCTATATATATTATTACACCCTGAGAGCTATTTTTTACGTAACCATTTAAATTAAGGGACGTGGCAAGGTTGTATACAAAAGGTCTAAAACCTACCCCCTGAACTATCCCATCAACTTTTATTAAAAAACCCATAAATGGTATCTCCAGTCTAAATATATCATATAGATGGTTTACCCCTATTTTTTTTACTTAGCCACCAGGTATAGCTTGTAAAATTTTTAAAATCTTCTGTAAATACAGAGTTTATCGAATGGAATAATGGTGGTTCGATAATGATTTCAGCACCTGAACCTTTTCTATACTCAACAAAGGTAAGCCTTGCTTTTCTATTAAGATCTGGATATAGAAATCTTAACCTTTTTGGCTCTATACCATATTTTACTGATTCAAAGAGCTCAGTTGTTCTATCTGCCGTATAAGAGATGTATAACAACCCACCGGTCTTTAGATAGCTTTTAGAAAATTTAAAAATATCTATTAATGTTAATCTATCTGAAAATCGAGCAGCATTCTTCTCTTCATTTTTGCAATTGTACCCTGTGTAGGATTTTCTGTATGGAGGATTGCTTATTATCATATCAACCGATCTGCTCAGTTTGTAATCTTTTATATCTGATTTTACTGGGATTATTTTGTCCTGTAGCCCATTTATTTCGATTGTTCTAACGAGGGCCTCGTACATTTTGTAATTTAATTCTACTGCATATATCTTTTTTGTATCTAGAAAAGTTCCAAGTATTACGGAAATTATACCTGATCCTGCTCCTATCTCTAAAATAGTATCGTAGGCTTTTTCCTTTACAAATCCTGCAAGTAAAAGTGAATCGGTGGTAAATCTGAACCCATCAACTGGTTGACATATTTTTATCTCTTCACTAATTATATGATCTATAGAAAAAACTTTTTTTCCCATAATTTCTACTACCATCTATTTTCTTTTTAGTCTATAATTTTTAGATAAGAATTTATCTTTGGAGTTGTTTATGGATAATAAGCTTTTTGAGAGATCTGCAGAAGAGATTTTGAAGGCGGGAGCTATAATTATTACAGCTGGCGCAGGTATGGGTGTTGACTCAGGACTTCCAGATTTTAGAGGTGACAGGGGGTTCTGGAATGCGTATCCGATGTATGAACGCCTTGGTCTTAACTTCATTGATTGTGCTAATCCTGTTCATTTTGAAAGGGATCCCTTCTTTGGATGGGGATTTTATGGTCATAGACTCAACCTCTACAGGAGAACAGTACCCCATAGAGGCTTTGGGATTGTGTTGAATTGGATAAAATCTATGAATAAAAAATATTTTGTAGTTACTTCAAATGTGGATGGACAATTTCAAAAGGCAGGTTATGAGGAGGATAAAATCTATGAAATCCACGGTTCTATTCACTATTTACAATGTGTAGAACCATGTTCGCAGGATATATGGGAAAACAATTTAGAATTAGAAGTGGATCTTGAAACGATGAGGTCAAAAACTATACCAAAATGTAGGAATTGCCACCGTGTAGCAAGACCAAACATACTGATGTTTGGTGATTACGGCTGGTTAGGTGAAAGAAGTTCCCTTCAGCATCGTAGATTTGATGAATTTATGGGCAGAATAAAAGATGAAAGGATTGTAATAATAGAGGTAGGAGCTGGAACTGCTATCCCCTCTATAAGGCATATGAGTGAGAGTTTATGCCATAGGTATGATGGATTTCTTATAAGGATAAATCTAAGGGAGTCCTTTATTCCTTCTTCCATATCTGAAAAGGGGATCGGTTTTTCTGATGGTGCAGCAAGTGTAATTGAAAAGATAGACAGATTTATCAATGTTAAATAGTCAATTAACATACAGAAAGATATTTATTTTTTGGTTACCTCTATTATCTACATGGATGATGATGGCTGTTGAAGGCCCATATATTGCTGCTGTGATAGGTAGACTTCCAGAGGTGAAAGAAAATCTTGCAGGGTATAGTATAGCCTATTCTGTGGGCCTTTTAGTGGAGTCCCCCATAATTATGCTTATGAGTGCATCTACTGCTCTGGTAAACTCTAAAGAGTCCTACATAAAGTTGAGAAATTTTACTTTTATGTTGATAAGTTTCCTCACTATCATAATCATTATAATACTTATAAAACCTGTATTTAACTTTGTATTTTCTGATATATTAGGTATTAATGAGAAGATATTAAAGATAGTTTATCCTGCCCTTGTAGGGTTAATTCCATGGTCTGGTGCCATAGGTTACAGAAGATTTTATCAGGGGATAATTATAAAACATGGAAAAACAAAGCATGTAGCATTTGGCACAACGGTAAGATTGTTTACTATAGTTTTTGGTGCAATAATTTTATCCAGATATACAACTTTAAAAAGTGCAGTACTTGGTGCAGTTACATTAAGTTTAGCTGTAATAGCTGAAGCAGCTATTACAAGGTTTTTTGCATCTCAATCGATAAGGAATGTTTGTTTGAAAAGTGATAGTTCAGGTCTATCTTATGGCAATATAGCATCATTCTATTTCCCTATGGCTATCACACCTCTTATTGCATTGTCTGTTCCACCGATGACCACATTTTTTCTTTTAAAGGGTAAAAATCCTATGGAGTCTGTAGCTGTAATGCCAGTATTAAATTCTCTCACATTTGTTTTTAGAGCTGTGGGATTGTCTTTTCAAGAGGTATCTATTGCACTAATGGACAAAGAGAATAAAAACTTCATCAAAATAAGAAATTTTGTCAGGGGATTGATTGTATTTAATCTTGTTTCCTACGGTATGATAAGTTTTACACCTTTATCACATTTCTATTTTGAAATTGTCTCAGGCTTGACACCTGATCTTTCTGAGACAGCTATAATCCCGGCAAGGATCTTGACCTTCATACCACCACTTACAGTACTTCTCGCATTTCAGAGATCAATAATAGTAAAAAGTGGTAATACAGTTTCCATGACTGTTGCAACTATGATAGAGGTTTTTGTCGCATTTTCTATACTTTTTCTTATACCTTTACTGGATATTCAGGGTGTTGTATTGGCGAGCCTTGCTCTATTAATAGGAAGAATTTGTGGAAATACCTACCTATATTTTGTTACAATAAAAATTGCTAAAAGATAGAGCTACTATTTAATTTTTTTGATGTTTTATTCCGTAATTTATCTTTTTTATAAGTTCAAATACTCTTTTTACCTCATTTTGTGTGTAAATCAGATCTTTTGAGTTATCTATTACAAAATTTGCATACTTTAATTTTTCTTCATAGCTCATCTGGGCATCTATAATCCTCTTTGCTTCATCCTCAGATATATTATCCCTTTGGACAACTCTTTTTATCTGTGTGTCTTTGTCAAGATACACAAGAATTATTCCATCAAATCTATTGTATGTCCCTTTTTCAATTATCAAAGCTGCTTGAGTGATGATTATCCCCCTGTCATCCTTCCCTTTTATCTCCCCAACAAGCTTTTTCTCATATTCTAAGATTTTAGGATGTACTATTGATTCGAGTAACAAACGTTTATTTTGATCATTAAAAACGATCTTTTTTAATTTCCCTCTGTTTATCTCACCGTTATCATCCAGCACATCTGGAAAATTTTCAATAATATCTTTGTATGCAGAACCACCCTTTGCCATTACTATTCTGCTGATATTATCAGCGTCTATTGTATAACAGCCCAGTTCTTCAAAGAATTTTGCTATTGTTGATTTCCCGGTTGCAATTCCACCCGTGAGACCAAGATATCGTAACTCTTTCATTTTAAACCATAGATTTTTTGAATAATATAAACTTTTTCTTCAATGGAACATGTGGAGATTAGTTCGCAGATTTCATCTGGCTTGAATGAACGACATACCTGAGGTCTATTTTCATAGTCACCACATTTCCCATCTACAGTAAGATGGGGGCATCTAACCCCCGCAGGTTTATTTAATGTTGAAATATCATAGGCTATACAGCATGCCCCGCACATGTGGCATTTAATTTCATTGTTTGACATAGTTTCTTAGTACCCCTATCCCCTCTAATTCAACCTCTACCGTGTCACCTATATTCATGGGACCTACTCCAGAAGGTGTCCCTGTAGCAATTACATCACCTGGCAAAAGGGTCATTACATTTGAAATAAAGCTAATAAGTTGGTATACATTGTGTATCATATCCTTTGTTGTTCCATTTTGTTTTATTTCCCCATTTAACCTGGTTATTACCCTTAAATTTAGTGGGTCCACCTCTGTTTCTATAACAGGTCCTATGGGACAAAATGTATCGAAGGATTTTGCTCTGGTAAACTTATTTTCCTTTCTTTGGATATCTCTAGCTGTTACATCATTTACACATGTAAAACCTAATATATAATCTTTCGCTTGATCTGGAGTCACAGATTTACATTTTTTAGCTATGACAACTCCAAGTTCACCTTCATAGTGAACCTCTTTACTTGAATTTGGGTATATTATATCTTCTTCAGTTGAAATGACAGCTGTGGATGGTTTCATAAATATTAGTGGTTCTTCTGGGACTTCATTACCCAATTCCTTTGCATGTTCAGCATAGTTTCTGCCTACACACACAACCTTAGATGGCAGAATAGGTGTGAGAATTTTAACAGATTCTAATGGATATTCATGATCGGTTATGGCATAACCTGTGAAAAATGAACCGATAACCTCTTTTATTTTATTGTTTTCTAAGAGACCCTTTTTTTCCTCTTTACCTATTGCAAACCTGCAAAGTTTCATACTTATGCCTCCATAGATTTAATAAAAAAGATATATCATAAAGAAATATTTATGCAAGAAAAAGCTTTATGGATAACAATAAAAAAGGGGTTGAACTAAAACAACCCCTTATGGTTCACTACTGGATGATAAATTCAAGATTTCTTTATTTTTTTGAAATTTGTTTCATCTGCTCCACATACCGGACACTTCTTAGGTGGTTTTTCACCACTATAAACATATTCACAGACTATACATTTGAATTTTTCCATTAGAAAGAAACCACCTCTTTTATTTCTGGGATTTCATCCTTAAGTCTCATTTCAATTCCATGTTTTAACGTCATTGTACTGAATGGACAGCTGCCACATGCTCCTGTAAGCTGAACCTTCACAATACCATCATCAGTTACACCCAAAAGTTCAACATCTCCTCCATCTGCTTGAAGAGTTGGTCTAACTTTCTTTAAAACTTCTTCTACTCTCTCTTTAAGTGTCATTTCATTCTCCTAAATATGTTTTAGTGTTTTACTCTATTTTTTATCTTTTCTTTCATCTGATCAACAATGGAAGGATCTTTCCCTTCTCTTGTATAGTAATCTTTTAAAGCGGCTTCTATCGCTTCTTCTGCCATTACAGAACAGTGTATTTTTGCAGGTGGAAGTCCATCAAGGGCTTCAACAATAGCTTGATTTGTGAGCTCTAAAACCTCTTCAACAGATTTACCCTTTAAAAGCTCTGTAGCCATAGAGCTTGAAGCTATCGCAGCTCCACAACCAAAAGTCTTGAATTTTACATCTTCAATTATACCTTCTTTGCTCACCTTGAAAAAAAGCTTCATAACATCGCCACAAGCTGGGTTTCCCACTTCACCAACTGCGTTTGCATCTTCAATTTCCCCCATATTCCTTGGGTTCATAAAATGATCCATAACTTTATCACTGTATGGTCCTTTAGCCATAAATCCTCCTTTAATTATTTTTTATAATAGGGCGACATCTCGCATAATCTGTTTACTATGCCTGGAGTCATCTCTATTACTTTATCTATTTCCTCTTCTGTTGTGTATTTAGACATTGAAAATGTTATAGAACCAGCACATATATCATTTGGTACACCTATAGCTGTTAATACATGGGATGCAGCAAGATCATCCTCATCTTCAGCTAATATGTTTGAAGAACAAGCTGACCCACTTGCAGCGCATACACCTTTTAAAGCATACCAAAGCAAAAGGGATTCCCCTTCTATATACTCTATCCAGAAACTTACATGTCCGGGTAGTCTATCCTTTTCATCACCCGTTATATGCAGGAAAGGGAACATCTTTTTTAAATTATCAATAAGTTTATCCCTTAAAGCAACCATACGTGGAGCATATGTAGCCATCTCCTCATTTGCTATCCTTGCTGCTTCACCAAGGGCAACAATGCCGGGTACGTTTTCAGAGCCACTTCTAAATCCATTTTCTTGAAAACCACCATCAAATAAAGGTGATAGATGTACCCCATTTCTAACGTACAATGCAGCTGTACCTCTTGGTGCATAAAAGTTTTGACCAGCTATAGATAGGAGATCACATTTAAATTTTTTGACATCTACATCAATATGCCCCGTAGAAGCTATAGCATCAACGTGAAAAAGTACCCCTTTCTCTTTACAAAGGTTACCTATCTTTTCAATATCCTGCACAACTCCTATCTCTGGATTTGCATGCATTATTGACACAACAAGTGTATCTTCCGTTATAGATCTTTTTAAAGATTCCAGATCTATTTTCCCATTATTGTCTACGCGAAGCTTAGTTGTCCTATAACCTTTGTTTGCAAGCTTTGCACAGCAGTTTTGAATGGAAAAATGCTCTATTTCAGAAATTATGATATGCTTTTTCCCTTCGTATTTAAAACTCTCTGCCAGCCCTTTTATTGCAAGGTTATTTGATTCTGTACCGCATGAAGTAAATACTATTTCATCCTCTTCAGCATTTATTAATGATGCAACATTTTTTCGTGCTTCGTTTATAGCTTCAAAGGAATCTCTTCCGAGGGGATAAAAATGTGCACTTGGGTTACCATACTTTTCTGTAAGGTATATAAGCATCTTATCGACAACTCT
>JAIWOA010000106.1 GCA_020217115.1 Calditerrivibrio sp.
TGTACTGCAAGTTTTATTTTTTCTATAATAAGCTCGTCTGAAACTTTTTTGATTGCTTCATCAATAGATTCTTCATAGGTTTGATAATGGGGCTGAATTGAATTTAAAACTATTGCTGCCATATCTAAAACACATATACTACATGAACATACAGATTCATCCCTATCAAGGTAATCGGCCAGCAAGTCCCAAACTCTTTTTTCATTGACATTCTTGAGTTGATCGATATCATATTGGTTGATTTTACTCATAAAACACCTTATAATTTTTTTAAATAATATACAATGGAGAGAAAAAATGCAAGAGAAAATAGCTGTAATTGGTGGTGGTTCCTGGGGGACTGCATTGGCAAATCTACTTTCGGAGAATGGGAATTATACAACCCTTTTTGTTAGAGAGGAGGAGATTGTGGATTCGGTAAATTCTTACCATATTAATTCTCTGTTTTTCCCAGATATTGAACTTAACCACAGTCTAAAGGCTGAGCCTTTTTCTGCATTACATGGTATAAAGGATTGTTTCAATTTTGTATGGGTTGTTCCAACTCAATTTACACGTAGTAGTTTGAAGGAATTTAAAGATATTTTATCAGGGAAACGGATTATTATAGCTACTAAGGGTATAGAAATAGGAACAGGTGAGCTTGTAGTTGACATATTCAGGGATAATTTATCTGCTGATTTATCAATTATATCTGGTCCTTCTTTTGCCAGGGAGGTAATTTTAAAAAAGCCGACTGCTGTAAGTGTAGGTGGGAAGAATAAGGATAGTACAACTTTTTGGCAAAAAATATTTTCAAACGGTTATTTTAGGGTTTACCGAACTGACGATATGGTAGGACTCGAACTTGGCGGTGCTTTAAAGAACGTTATTGCCATTGCAGTAGGTATATCGGATGGGCTTGGATTTGGGAATAATGCAAGGGCGGGACTAATAACACGTGGTTTGGCTGAAATAACAAGAACAGGATTAAAAATGGGGGCATCCCTTGAAACATTTATGGGGCTTAGTGGTATGGGGGATCTTGTTTTGACATGTACTGGTGAATTGAGTAGAAATAGGCAGGTTGGACTTGAAATTGCCAAAGGGAAAACTATTGAAGAGATACAAAAAGATATGAAAATGGTTGCTGAAGGTGTTTTTACCGCAAAAGCTGCCAATGAACTTGCACAGAAAATAGGTGTTGAGATGCCTATAGTTTCAGAGGTTTACAAAGTTATATATGAGGGTAAATCACCTTACCGATCTGTATTAGATTTAATGAAGAGACCTTTAAAGGATGAGAAGTTTTCTTAAACTCTAAGTAGGGAGTAACAATGCTGTCCCTCCCTACAAAATTATATAAATAGCTTTACCCCTGGAAAATTCTTTCTACTTTTTTGAGCCAACCTTCAGGAGCTTCTGCTCTTCCATACTGAATATTTGTGTAGGTTTTGTATATTTTCTTTGTCATTTCTCCAATATCTCCATTTCCAACTTTTAAAATAGTTCCATCTTCAAATACATATTCCCCTACAGGTGAAACAACTGCTGCTGTTCCAAATCCACCAGCTTCAACAATTTCCCCTTTTTTTATACCTTCAATAAATTCATTAAGCTCTATTCTCTTTTGAATTACCTTAAACCCTATTTTTGGCAGAAGCTCTATCATACTAATGGATGTAATGGATTTTAAAATAGTATCTGTAAATTCAGGGATATAAACTGTTCCATCTTTTGTTATATGGAAATGGTTCATAGCTCCAGCTTCCTCTATATATCTATTTTCAGCATCGAGATATAATACCTGACTTGCTCCAAATTTCTTTGCAAATTGGCCAGCTCTAAGGGATGCAGCATAGTTACCTGCTGCTTTTGCAGCCCCTGTTCCCCCTGAAACCGCTCTATGGAATTTTTGAGTAATTAGCAATCTTATAGGTTTTGTAAAACCTGTTGCATAGTAGGGTCCACTGGGAGATAGTATGCACATATATCTGTAACATTCACTGGGGTGTACACCCAAAGAGTCTGATGTTCCAAACATAAATGGTCTAATATATAAAGATGCTCCATCTTGTATTGGAAACCAGTTTCTATCAACATCGATAAGTGCATGTATAGCCTTTATCTGAACATCTATTGGTACTTGAGGCATGCAGAGTATTTCACCTGAAAAGTTCGCTCTTTCTGCATTTTTATCCAGTCTAAAGGTATAAATCTCCCCATCTGGATGCATAAATGCCTTTGCACCCTCGAAATAAGCCTGACCATAGTGAAGTGCAATGGCTCCTGGTGCCACATTTATGTCACAGTATGGGACTATCTTTACATTATACCACTCATGTCCATCAAAATCCATCATAAACATATGATCTGTTCTTAGCTGGCCGAATGGCAAAGGTTGGTCTGGTTTAAAAGGTTCAAGTCTTCTTTTTGATCTTGGTTTTAAACAATATGATATATTCATAAGTCACCCCATTATTTCTATATTTTCCATTAATTGTATTTTTATGACATCATTTTGTCAAGGAAAATATAGAATTTATGACTATATCAGGAAACTACACCAAATGGTGTAAAAATATACCTTTTGAGGCATAGGTTTTATTTTTTTAAATTTTTATTTACTGATGTTGTTAGGTTATCTGTGTTTTATTGGTTTGGCATATTATTTGCTTGCATTATTTTCGGTTTGATGTAAAATAAAAAAATCCAATTGGAGGATTAACTATGAAAAAATTACTTACTGCTGTTCTTGCAACACTTCTTTTTGCTTCTTTTGCTATGGCTGCTGATAATGCACCAGCTAAAAAAGCTCCAGCTAAAAAAGCTGAGAAAAAAGTTGAAGCTAAAGCTGCTGACAATGCTGCACCAGCTAAAAAAGCTCCAGCTAAAAAAGCTGAGAAAAAAGTTGAAGCTAAAGCTGCTGACAACGCTACTAAATAGTTTTTGTTTAAAATTTGTAAATATTAAAGTGGGGGGGTACCCCCACTTTTTTTATTTGTGAAGTTATTATTAAAAACAAAAAAGCCGGCTTTTGCCGGCTTTAATTACATATCCATTCCCATTCCTGGGTTAGGCATTGGAGACTCTTTTTTCTCTGGTATTTCTGTTATCATAGCCTCTGTTGTTAACATCAAACCAGCAACTGAAGCAGCATTCTGAAGAGCACTTCTTGTCACTTTTGTAGGATCTATGATACCTGCTTCTATCATATCTGTGTATGTTTCGCTGGCTGCATCAAAGCCAAATGTATCTTTGTCTGCATCAAGTATTTTGTTTACAACTATGGAACCTTCAAATCCTGCATTCTCAGCAATCTGTCTAATTGGATATTCAAGGGATCTTCTAACGATATCTGCACCCACTTTCTGATCGTGGTTAAGATCTTTTAGCTGAGCTATTGCTCTACTAGCCCTTATTATTGCAACACCACCTCCAGGAACTATCCCTTCCTCTACAGCAGCTTTTGTAGCATGAAGAGCATCTTCAACTCTTGCTTTTTTCTCTTTCATTTCAGTTTCTGTAGCAGCGCCTACCTTAATTACAGCTACCCCACCAACGAGTTTTGCAAGTCTTTCTTGAAGTTTTTCTCTGTCATAGTCAGATGTTGTTTCCTCAATCTGTTTTTTGATTATATTCACTCTTGCCTGAATATCGTCAGTTGAACCTGCACCTTCAACAATTGTTGTATTTTCTTTTTCTACAACAACTTTTTTTGCTCTACCAAGATCGGAAAGTTTTGCATTTTCAAGCTTGAGACCAAGCTCTTCACTGATTACCTGACCACCTGTTAGCACAGCTATATCTTTTAACATCTCTTTTCTTCTGTCTCCAAAGCCTGGAGCTTTTACTGCTGCACAGTTGAGTGTTCCTCTGAGTTTGTTTACTACAAGTGTTGCAAGTGCTTCACCTTCTATATCTTCAGCTATTATCAAGAACTGAGCATTTTGTTTTGCAAGTTGCTCAAGAATAGGTAGAAGCTCTTTCATGTTTGTGATTTTTTTGTCGCAGATCAAAAGGTATGGGTTCTCTAAAACTGCCTCCATATTTTCTGCATCTGTAACAAAGTATGGTGACAGATAACCTCTATCAAACTGCATACCTTCAACTACATCGAGAACAGTTTCAGTGGATTTATTTTCTTCTATTGTTATAACACCATCTTTACCTACTTTTTCCATTGCATCGGCGATGATATTACCTATTTCTGTGTCATTGTTTGCAGAGATTGTTCCTACCTGGGCAATCTCTTTTTTCCCTTGAATAGGTTTAGACATTTTTTTAAGTTCAGCTACAACTGCTTCTACTGCCTTATCTATACCCCTCTTAAGATCCATTGGGTTAGAACCTGCAACAACATTTTTGATCCCTTCTCTGTAGATTGCCTGAGCAAGAACAGTTGCAGTTGTGGTACCATCTCCAGCTATATCGCTGGTCTTAGAAGCTACCTCTTTTACCATCTGAGCTCCAAGATTTTCAAGGGAATCCTTTAATTCTATCTCTTTTGCAACTGTAACACCATCTTTTGTAACAAGGGGTGATCCAAATTTTTTCTCAATTACAACGTTTCTTCCCTTTGGTCCAAGTGTAACTTTCACAGTGTTTGCAAGTTTGTCAACACCTCTTAAAATCGCCTGTCTTGCTTCGTCACTAAAAACTATAGATTTTGCCATATTTTCTCTCCTCTAACTTACTTTGTAATAATTCCAAGAATATCGTCTTCTCTCATGATGAGGTACTCAGTACCATCAATTTTTACCTCAGTTCCAGCATATTTGCTGAAAAGGACTTTGTCGCCAGCTTTAACCGTTAACTCAACTTTCGTTCCATTCTCCATAACTTTACCTGGCCCTGTAGCAATTACTTCACCTTCCTGTGGTTTCTCCTTTGCTGTGTCTGGGATAATAAGACCAGATGCAGTCTTTTCCTCAGCATCAAGTCTTTTTACAAGAACTCTGTCCTGTAGTGGTTTAATGCTTGCCATTAAATCCTCCTTTTATATTTTTTATTGTTGGCAGTTATCTTAGTTAAGTGCTAACAGTCTTTATATATATAATTCTTTTTAAAAAAATCAAGAGATTTTTTATTAAAAAATAAAAATTTTATAAAACTTTACAAAATTAAACTAAAATAAACTTTACATTTTTTATAAAATAAACTATTCTCCCAATTAATATAGTTTAATAAAAGAGGTGTTTTGATGGGTAAGAATCTATTTCAGAAAGTCTGGGAAAAGCATGAGGTTTATAAACTTCCTGGAGGAAGATCCCAATTATTTATCGGTTTGCATCTTATTCATGAAGTGACAAGTCCTCAGGCATTTTCTATGCTAAGGGAGCTTGGTTTGGGGGTTGCTTTTCCTGATAGAACATTTGCAACATGTGATCATATAATACCTACAGATGATATAAAGAGGCCCTTTGCTGATCCCCTTGCGGAAGAGATGATGCAGGCAATTGAAAAGAATACAAAAGACTTTGGCATAAAGTTTTTTAGCCCTGAAACAGGTTATCAGGGGGTTGTCCATATTGTTGGTCCTGAAATGGGTCTTACTCAGCCGGGGATAACTGTTGCCTGCGGTGATTCCCACACAGCTACACATGGAGCTTTTGGAGCGATAGCCTTTGGGATTGGTACCAGTCAGGTCAGGGATGTGCTGGCTACTCAGACAATGGCTATAAACAATTTTAAAGTTAGAAAGATTTTCCTTAAGGGTAAGTTGGGAAAAGCTGTTTACTCAAAGGATATTATTTTGAATATAATAAGGAAACTTGGGGTAAATGGTGGGATAGGTTATGCATATGAATTTGCTGGTGATGTTATAGATAAAATGTCAATGGAAGCAAGGATGACAATTTGTAACATGGCAATAGAAGGTGGTGCAAGGGTTGGGTATATAAATCCAGATCAGACTACGTACAGCTATTTAAAGGGTAAGCCCTATGCTCCAAAAGGTGGAGATTGGGATAGAATGCTCAATTATTGGGAAAGTATCAAATCTGATTCTGATGCTACGTATGATGATGTTGTAGAATTAGATATTAATAATCTCGAACCTATGGTAACATGGGGAATAAATCCTGAGCAGTGTATAGGTATAAGTGAAAATATCCCAGCTGATGACTCCAATTCTGTAAAAGAAGCATTAGAATATATGAAACTAAAGCCTGGCCAGAAGATGAAAGGTGAAAAGGTTGATGTAGTTTTTATCGGTAGCTGCACAAATGGGAGGCTTGAAGATCTTAGGGAAGCTGCGAGGTATTTAAAAGGTCATAGAGTTGCAAAAGGTGTCAAGGCTTTTGTCGTACCTGGCTCTTACACAATAAGAAAACAGGCTGAGGCAGAAGGTTTGCACAGTATATTTATTGATGCAGGATTTGAATGGCGTTTACCTGGATGTTCTATGTGTCTTGCTATGAATCCAGATCAGCTGGTGGGGGATCAGCTTTCTGTCTCTACATCTAATAGAAATTTTAAAGGTAGGCAAGGGTCATCTACTGGTAGGACTGTTCTTGCAAGTCCAGTTACTGCAGCGGCTTCGGCAGTTGCAGGTGTAATATCTGATCCAAGAGAAGTTTTTTCTATATAAGTTTTGTGGAGGAAAATATGAGCTTAGGTCCTATAAAAAAAGTTTCAGGAAGAGGGGTACCGATTATTGGTGATGATATAGATACCGATAGGATAATTCCTGCAAGGTATCTCAAATGTGTAACATTTGATGGAATAGGGGAGTTTGTCTTTTATGATGAACGTTTTAATCCTGATGGTAGTTCTAAAGGACATACCATTGATAACCCAAAATTCAAGGGAGCAAATATAATTTTAACTGGAAATAATTTTGGGTGTGGTTCATCAAGGGAACATGCTCCTCAATCTATAAAGAGGGCAGGCTTTAATGCCATTATTGCTGAAAGTTTTGCTGAAATATTTTTTGGCAATTCACTTATGCTTGGAATAGTTTGTGCTACAATGCCTAAGTCTGAAATATTGGAAATAGTTAGAATAGTTGAAGATAAGCCTGAGGAAGTTATCGATATTGATGTTGAAAAGAAAAGTCTAATTATTGGTGGGAAAGTTTATAATATAGAGATTAAAGATAGTGCACAAAAAGCTTTTCTGGAAGGGACATATGATTCTCTCGGTGAGTTGATGAGAAATATCGAATTAGTTAAAGAATTTGAAAAAGGTTTACCTTATAGGTTTTAGAATTATGAAGATGCTGGAAAAGTTTTTTGAATCGATTCTCTGGAATAGCAGACTATTTCTTATAATAGCTGTTTTTGCTTCAGTTGCATCCTCAGTTTTGTTAATATTTTTGGGTACATATGACATAATTCTGGTTTTTAAAAAGGCATTTGTTGCTATCGGTGACTACAAATATTATGAGACAGTTCAGAAGGAATTTTTGGGTAAGGTGATAGGTGCCATAGATAATTATCTGATTTCATCAGTGCTTCTTATTTTTGGACTTGGTTTGTATGAGCTTTTTATAAGTAAAATAGAGAATGCAGAAAATGATGAAAAGTCATCCAAAATACTGGTTGTTCATTCCCTTGATCAGCTAAAAGATAAGATTGCAAAGGTTGTGATAATGGTTCTAATCGTAACTTTTTTTAAATATTCTTTAACACAAAAGATCTGGGATATGTACAATCTTCTGCTGTTAGCAATAGGTACACTGTTAGTTTCCCTTGCTTTATTTTTTATAGGGAAAAAAGGTGGTAACGGTGATGATGAACATTAGACAAAAAATATATTGACTATATAATAAAATGGTGCTATAAGACCAGTCCTTTTAAGAATACGGAGGTATCTAATGGTAGCAGTATTGAAAACTGGTGGAAAGCAGTTTATAGTTCAGAATGGCGATGTTTTGAGTGTTGAAAAAATAGAGGGTGAGCCTGGCACGGTTGTAAAGCTTGAAGGAGTACTTATGGTTTCCGATGGCTCTGATGTAAAGGTTGGCAATCCTAATGTTGAGGGTGCTTTTGTTGAAGTAGAGATACTTGAGCAAACAAGGGGTGATAAGGTAATTGCTTTTAAAAGAAGACCTCGCCACGACTTTAAAAAGAAGATAGGTCACAGACAGCATCTCACAAAAATTAAAGTAAAAGATATAAAAGTAAGTTAGGAGGCGTAAAATGGCTCATAAGAAAGCTGGTGGTAGTACAAGAAACGGTAGGGATAGTCAAAGTAAACGCCTTGGTGTAAAGAAATCTGATGGTCAGGTTGTTGTTGCTGGTAATATAATTGTAAGACAGCGTGGTACTCAGTTTAAGCCAGGTAAAAATGTTGGATGTGGTACAGATTATACTCTATTTTCCCTTATTGATGGATTTGTAAAGTTTGAGGACAAAGGATCAAGGGGTAAGTTTGTTTCTGTTTACACTGAAAGATTAGCTTAACAATATTTCTATATATAAATATATGGGTGCTCGAAGGCACCCATTTTCTGTTTTATAAGCTATGAAGTTCATAGATATCGTAAAAATAATAGTGAAAGCTGGCGATGGTGGGGATGGTTGTGTAAGTTTCCGCCGTGAAAAATATGTTCCCAAGGGTGGACCTGATGGTGGACATGGTGGTAAAGGTGGCGATATTGTTCTTGTTGGAGACAGTTCCAAACATACCCTTTTGGATTTGAATTACAAACATATTTATAAAGCAGAACGTGGAGCCCATGGGAGGGGTAATGACCAGAATGGAAAGTGGGGTGAGGACCTTTTTATAAAAGTTCCATTGGGTACGATAGTAAAAAATGCAGATAATGATGAAATTATCGGTGAGATAATAAAAAATGGTGAAACTCTTGTTGTTGCAAAGGGGGGTAGAGGTGGCAGAGGTAACCTTGCCTTTGTAAGTTCTACTCAGAGGGCACCAAGGATAGCAGAGCCTGGTGAAGCTGGTGAGGAGTTTACCCTGATACTTGAATTAAAGTTAATTGCCGATGTTGGGATAGTGGGTTTCCCAAATGCCGGAAAGTCCACATTTATATCTGTTGTTTCAGCTGCAAAACCCAAAATAGCTGATTACCCTTTTACAACACTTGCTCCTAATCTTGGTGTAGTTAAGGGTGAGTTTGGTAAATCCTTTGTCCTTGCAGATATGCCGGGCCTTATAGAGGGTGCCCATGAGGGGCAGGGGCTTGGGATACAGTTTTTAAAGCATATTGAAAGAACAAAATTTATTCTGCATTTTGTGGATGCATCTTCTGAAAGCTCTATGATTGAGAATTATAGGAAAATAAGAAGGGAGCTTGAGATGTTTTCTCCCCTATTGGCAGAGAAATATGAAATTATAGTAGCTACAAAAATAGATTCTGCAAACCTTGACAATTTGAAAAGTTTTAGAGAGTTTTCCAGAGGTAGAGATCTTTTTGAAATATCTTCCCTTACGAGGGATGGGGTGGATAATTTAATCTCATTTATTTCGGAACAGCTTGATACTTTTGTAGAATAATATTAATATTAGTTGATTTTTTTAGTTTTTTTTCTAATATAGCTAGCATGAAATTGGTAAAAGAGATATTTGAAAGTGATAATTTTAATCCCTCCATATTGCAGTTAATAAAACTGTGCAGTTCATGGAAAAAAGTTATGGGTGATTTTATAGGTGAAAATTCATCCCCTGTGAAATTATCTGATGGTCTACTGGTAGTTGCAGTTGAAGATTCGATATGGATCAATGAATTTTCGTTTATGAAGAAGGATTTTGTTGATAGATTACACGATTTTGGCTATAGTTATATTAAAGATATAAAATTTGTCATCAATAAAAATAGGAAAAATGTTAAAGTAAAACGTGATCTACTTGAGGTTACTGATGAGATATTGGTTAAGGTAGAAGATATCTCTTCAGTTATAAAGGATGCAAATTTAAGGTTAAGATTCAAAGCAGCTTTAGTTAATTATTTTAGAAATATAAAGAGTAATTTGGTATAAAAATCTTGACAAGTAATTTAAAAAGATTATAATTTAGAGTGTGAGGTTAATATGATTTTAGAAATAAAAAAATTTCCAGATCAGGTTTTGAGAAAAAAGGCTTTGGAAGTTGAATCTTTTGATAATTCACTGAGGGAACTTGTTGAAAATATGGCTGAGACAATGTACTCTGCTCCGGGTGTTGGTTTGGCTGCCCCTCAGGTTGGTGTAAGTAAGAGGCTTTTTATTATAGATATCAGTGAAAAAAAAGATAATCTGAATGTTTTTATAAATCCTGTCATAGTAAACGCTGAAGGTGAGATACTTGAAGAAGAGGGCTGTTTAAGTCTTCCTGGTGAGTATGCAAATGTCATCAGAAGTAGAGAAGTAGAGGTTTTAGCCTATGATTTAGAGGGGAAACAATTTTCATTAAAAGCAGATGGTCTGATGTCAAGGGCTATCCAGCATGAGCTTGATCACTTAAATGGTACACTTTTTATAGATAAGCTTCCAATATTTAAACGGGAAGCTATAAAGAAAAGTATCAAAAAAAGAAAAGAGTTGGGTGAGTATTAATTTTAATTATTTTTGTGCTATAATTAAAATATAAATTTTAAAGGAGGCTTAAATGTCTGTTAGTAATTATGTAAAAAGTGCTGATTTTAAGAGTGAAAAGCATGTACCTGTAATTGAGTGCCCAAATGGGCTAAAGAAAGGTGAAGCTTCAATAGTTGAAGTTTCTGTTGGGAAGGAGATTGCACACCCAAATACTACCGAACATTTTATAAACTGGATTGCTCTTTACTTTAAGCCAGCTGAGGGGAATATCTACAATCTTGGCAGGGCAGAGTTTTTGGCACATGGTGAGTCTGTAAAGGGTGCAAATCAGGGTCCAGCATACACTGATCCAGTTGCATCCTTTAAAGTAAAATTATCTGAACCAGGAACACTTATAGCTGTTAGTTATTGTAATATTCATGGTTTATGGGAAAGTCAGGTGGACGTTACATTTTAAGATATTTTCTCAGAGGGCGGTTTGAAGCCGCCTTTTTTATTTTTATAACCTCTCTTGAAGATTAATTTTCAATTTATTTGTAAATTTAGTGAACTATATTCTATTATTGTAATCTGAGTTTTGAGTTGTAAATTTTTTAAATTATTTTGACTTTTGTATAAAGATTTGATATTTTTGACATTAGAAATTTGAGAGGTGTTTTATAATGAAAAACAAAAAATTTTTAGTTGGAATTGTTGGAGTTGTTATATTTTCTGTAATAATAATTGTTATGATTTCAGGTTTTAGTAAGAATAGCATATATTATATAGAAGTACATGAACTACAAAAAGAACCTTTAAAATATGCTAAGAAAGGTATTCGTATAAGTGGTGATGTTTTGGGTGGTTCAGTAAAAAAAGATGAAATCAATAAGCATTTAGAATTTGTAATGACTGATAAGACAGGAGCTAAGATGAATGTTGTTTACAATGGTATCATTCCCGATGCCTTTAAAGAAGATGTTCAAGTAATTGTTGAAGGTAAATATGAAGCTTCTAACAATACATTTACAGCAAAAACACTTCTTGCGAAGTGTCCATCAAAGTATGAAGCAGAAGTAGAAAAAAAATAGGGAGATAAAATGGGTAAAATAGGATTTTTATTACAATTATTTGGCTTGTTTGCTGGATTTGCTGCAATCTTTTTTTATGGTTCAAACCTCTTAAACCCCAAAGAATCCAATGAGAAATATGGAAAGCTGTCTATAATTACTCAGTTTGTTTTAATTACTCTATCATCAATTGTTTTAATGATTGCTCTGGTACAAAGTGATTTTTCTATTGAGTATGTTGCTCAATACACAGATAGGAGCCTGCCTATGATCTATAAACTTAGTGCCTATTGGGCAGGGCAAGCTGGTTCCCTCCTTTTCTGGGGATGGCTTGTATCGGTTTTTGCTTTTATAGAAATATTCAGGATAAAAAATTATTCTCTTGAACATAAATCTGGAGTATTTTTTATCATTGCCTTGACATCTACCTTTTTCTTGATGTTGACAAATTTTGTTACAAATCCATTTAAAACCCTTGATTTTATTGTTTCAGATGGAAATGGCATGAATCC
>JAIWOA010000107.1 GCA_020217115.1 Calditerrivibrio sp.
TTCAGGATAATACGAAAAATTGTATAGGTGACGAATATCAAATATCGCAAGTAATAGAAAATTTGATAATCAATGCAAGGCATGCTACATCGGATAAAGGGGATATTTATATAAAGATATGCAATCATGAAGTGCCTCAGAGTTTAGATAAACAGCAAAACGAGCTTCTTAAACCTGGTATTTATGTAAAAATAACGATTGAAGACAACGGTGTCGGTATTCCAGCTGAAAATATCAACAAGATATTTGAGCCTTTTTACACTACAAAATCCAAGGGGAAGGGGATTGGACTTGCAATCTCCCATAATATAATAAAAAAGCATAATGGTGTTATTAGAGTGGAGTCTGAAGCTGGGAAATTCACCAGATTTGATATATACCTGCCAGCTACAGATGATAAGGAGGAGAAGCAGATTGAAAAAAGGTATGAAAAAGAGGGGAGTTTGCTTACAATAGCGTTAATGGATGATGAATTTTTTATCCTCGATTCTTCAAAATTACTTCTTGAAACACTTGGACATAATGTGTTGACTGCAAGTAGAGGGGAGGAATTAATTGAGATCTACAGAGATTATATAAAAAATGGGAAGGATATAGATATATTTATACTTGATGTAACGATAGTTGGCGGTATGGGGGGGATTGAAACAATAAAAGAGCTTAAAAAGATCAATCCTGATGTCAAAGCTATCGTTTCCAGTGGCTATTCAGATGATCCCGTTTTCACAAAATATAGGGAGTACGGATTTGCAGCCACATTAAAAAAACCTTACAACATTGCTGAAATGTCAGAAGCGATAAAAGTAGCCTTAGAAAATGGTTAGAAATCTATAATCTTGACTTCCTCCTCTAACAGCACTCCAAATTTTTCCATTACAGTTTTCTTTATATGATTGATAAGCTCCCGTATATCTCTACCTGTGGCATTGTTGAAATTTACTATAAAGTTTGCATGTTTTTCAGATATTTTTGCCCCCCCAATTGAAAAACCTTTTAAGCCAGAATCCTCAATCAATTTTCCTGCGTAACCTCCTGAAGGTCTTTTGAATACAGATCCACAGGATGGATACTCTAAGGGTTGTTTATCCCATCTTTTAAAAAGTATCTCCTCTCTTCGTATCAGTGAGTTTATACCCCCTTTTTTCAATTGAATGGAGACTTCCAATATCTTTTTACCATGCAATCTACTTTGTCTATACCCAAAGCCAGCTTCACTGTTTTCTATGGTAAATATTTTACCATTTTCCATTAATTTTATATTTTTTACGATATCCTTTATTTCACACTGGAAAGCTCCTGCATTCATAAATACAGATCCACCAACGGTTCCCGGAATACCTGAAAGATCTTCCATCCCAGATAGATTATTTTCAAGGGTATATTTTACAAGATCATCAAGGAGGATACCAGCACCTGCCACTACGGTTTCCCCATCAATAAAGATATATCTATTCAAGTGCTTTAAAGACAAAACACAACCATTAAACCCACGATCATCGAATAGAATATTTGTGCCACCCCCCAATAACAGATATTTTAGATTATTTTTAAGAATAAATTCTTCAACTGCTAATAGCTCATATTCATTTCTTGGAGTAGCAAAATATTTTGCAGGACCACCAACTCTGTAGCTACAATGCTTTGATAGCAGTTCATCTTTTTTCAAAATATCATTTAAATCTTGCATATTTTATCGATTCCCCACATTTACAATTTTTATCTTTCTCTTTTATAGTTGAAAGGGATTTTATGATCTTTAATATGTTCCCCTCAGATGATTTTACAGCAGAAACAACCTCTTCCGTAGTAAGAAGATTCTTTGTAGTACCAGCGGCAAAGTTGCTAACGACATTAACTGCTGCATAGCATATCCCTGCTTCCCTTGCAAGAGCTGCTTCAGGGGAAAGTGTCATCCCCACTACATCAAAACCCATCCTATCAAACATCTTTATCTCTGCTGCAGATTCAAGTCTTGGTCCATTGGTACAAACATATACACCCCTTGAATAGAAGCTGATATCCATATTACCCATAATTTTTATCAGCTCATTCCTCACAGATATACAAAATGGCTCAGTAAAATCTATGTGAAAAACATCTCCAACCTCTGAAAATGATGTCTCTCTTCCATTTGTAAAGTCAACAAGATCGTCAGGGATGAGAAAATCTCCCGGTTTGAGTGTTTTGTTTATGCCACCCACAGCAGCAAAGGCAACTATAAAATCGACCCCTATCATTCTAAAACCCTCAATATTGGCTCTATAATTTATCAGATGTGGAGGGAATTGATGATTTTTACCATGTCTTGAAAGGAAAAAAAAGCTGTTCCCTTCTGTTTCAAACTCTTTGTAGCTGTCTGAGGGTAATCCATATTTTGTATCAAATTTTATTTCAGATATAAATTTAAACCCATCTATTTTTCCCAGACCTGTGCCACCTATAATTCCTATTTTCATTATTGCACCTCGAATTTCAAAATTATTTTGGTTTGGGTAGATTCCAGTTTTTAAAAATTGCAACAACTCTCAATAAGAAAACTACTGAAATGGAAAGAAAGATGTTAATAAAACCTAATACAGCAGTGTTACTCAAGAGATAAAATATTATTCCACCAATAAGGGAAGCTGAGGCATAAACCTCTTTTTTCAATACGAGAGGTATTTCCCCCTGTAAAATATCCCTTATCATCCCTCCAAAAGTTCCTGTCATAACCCCCATAAAGATTGAGCCGATAAATCCTATCTGATAATCCAGACCTACCTTTACACCTATTACGGTAAAAACCCCAAGACCCATAGCATCCATAATTAGAAGAGTTTTCATCCCCTTTTCAACTTTTCTATAAAAAAAGAAGACAAACAGTGCTGACAAAAGGGAGATCCCTATATAATTGTAATCTATAAATATAAATGGAGGGATCCTACCCACCAGAATATCTCTTATTGTTCCACCACCTACTGCAGTTACAAGGCTCAGTACAGAAATGCCATATAAATCCATATCTTTTCTGACACCTGCTAAAGCGCCACTTATTGCAAAAGCTGCTGTTCCAACAAGATCAAGTATATATAAAACAGACATCTGTTTTACCCCAAAACTATTTTAATGTTTTTCTAAAACTATTCTTTTATCAAATTTTGAAGTCAACTTCTCATCGTGGGTAACCATAATAATTGTTACACCTTCAGATTTTAGCCTATCGAAGATATTCATTATTTCATAACTGTTGTTCAAATCTAAATTACCTGTAGGTTCATCTGCAAGTAGTAATCTGGGTTCATTCATCAATGCCCTTGCAATTGCAACTCTTTGCTGCTCACCCCCTGACAATTCGTTTGGATGGTGATGATACCTATCACCAAGTCCAACCTTATCCAGAAGAAATTCTGCATGTTTGAGAGCTTTAGGCATTGACATTCCAGAAATCATAGCAGGCATTGCAACATTTTCAATAGCATTAAAATCGTTTAGCAGATAGTGAAACTGAAAAACAAACCCCACTTTGTTATTTCTATATTTATCTATAGGGTAGCCAGCTTTAAAAATATCCTCACCTTCAAACAGAACAGATCCTGAATCTGGCCTATCTAATCCCCCTATGATATGCATTAGAGTAGATTTACCTGAACCTGATGGACCAACTATGGCAACCGATTCACCTCCCTCTAAAGTCATAGAGAAACCGTTGAGGACATTTATTATGTTGCTACTTTTTTTGTATGTTTTAATAATATTTGATACTTCCAGAAAAGACATCAGTCATTCCTCAATGCTGCAATGGGATCCATCCTTGCCCCCTGTTTTGCAGGGTAAAGTGCAGAAAGATAGGTGATAATGATTGCTGCAGCGGTAACAATTAAAAATACTTCAGGCACTATTTCAACTGGAATTCTGTCCATAAAATATATGTCCTTTGGTAAAGATATTATTTTATATTTTTTTATCACTACACATATTACGTAAGCAAGAATATCTCCTATTAATGTACCTGCTAAACCTATTATCATACCTTGCTTTATAAATATCCTCTGAATTATTTTTTCAGATGCCCCCATGGCTCTGAGTATAGCAATATCTCTCTTTTTATCCTTTACTGTCATTGTTATTAGGCTTACTATATTAAATGATGCCACTATGACTATAAGTGTCAAAACTATAAACATTGCAGACTTTTCAAGCTCAAGGGCAGAGAATAGGTTTTTATTCATACTAAGCCAGTCCCTTGCCCAGAAGGGAAAATCAAGCTTGTCTGCAATAGTTTTTGCTATTTTTGGTGCATTGTCAATATCATCAACCTTTATGCTAAAGGCAGATACTACATCCCCATAGTCAAAAAACTGCTGTGCGGCTTTTATATCGATAAATGCAAGGCCACTATTATAATCAAACATTCCTGAGTCAAATATCCCCACCACGTTAAACTTCTGCATTTTTGGAGTAAAACCAAAGGGACCTTTCTTACCAAAGGGTGCAACCATGACAACCTCATCGTAGAGCCTAACACCCAATGTGAGTGCAAGATCTTTCCCCAAAACTATCCCACTTTTATTGTCATAATAATGTTTTATATGCTCAAAGTTTCCAGTCGTAATAAACTGCTTTATATTTATAGCTTCAGATTCTTTCTCAGGTATGACACCCCTCAGCATAACTCCACTCACATTGTTTGGTCCAGTCAAAAGAACCTGACTAAAAATAAAAGGGGAAACCGCCTTAACCCCTTTTACAGATCTTATTTTTTCCTCTGCCTCTCTCCAATTATCAATGTTGCTTACATCCACTCTGTTTACTATGATATGGGAATTTGCCCCCAATATCTTCTCTTTTAAATTGTTTTCAAAACCTGTGAAAACATTTGTAACTACTATTAAGGTGGCAACTCCAAGAATAATACCGATGACTGCAATCGCTGAAATAAAGGATATTGCTCTTGTCTCTTTTTTAGATTTGATATATCTAAGTGCAATAAAGTTTTCAATTTTCATTAAATATTATTCCCATTCTATAGTTGCAGGAGGTTTAGAGCTTATATCGTAAACAACCCTATTTATCCCCTTAACTTCATTTATTATTCTATTGGAGATTTTTGCGAGAATATCATAGGGTATTTTTGCCCAATCTGCAGTCATCCCATCAACACTGGTGACAGCTCTGAAAGCCAGCACATTTTCATAGGTTCTTTCATCTCCCATAACACCTACAGATTTTACTGGCAAAAGTACGGAAAATGCCTGCCATATTTCACGGTATAAACCAGCATTTTTTATCTCTTCTATCGCTATGTAGTCAGCAAGCCTCAAAATATCAAGTCTTTCCTTTGTAACCTCCCCCAATACTCTTATTGCGAGTCCCGGTCCGGGGAATGGGTGTCTGTAAACTATCTCTTCGGATAGTCCAAGCTCTATACCTACTTTTCTGACTTCATCCTTAAAGAGTTCCCTAAGTGGTTCAATTAACTTAAATTTCATATCTTCAGGTAACCCACCCACATTATGGTGTGTTTTTATGGTAGCTGACGGCCCTTTAAAGGAAACAGATTCTATAACATCGGGGTAAAGTGTTCCCTGAACAAGAAACTCAAAATCACCTATCTTCTTTGCTTCCTCCTCAAAAATCCTTATAAAAAGATTCCCAATAATCTTCCTCTTTTTTTCAGGTTCTTCGACACCCCTCAATGCTTCTAAAAATCTCTCCTCTGCATCGACATAGACAAGATTTATCTTAAAATTTTCTCTAAAAGTTTTTTGAACCTGTTCGGCTTCCTTGTACCTTAATAGTCCATTGTTGACAAATACAGATGTTAAGTTATCACCTATAGCTTCATGTACCAAAACAGCTGCCACAGAGGAATCAACACCTCCACTCAGGGCACACAGTACCTTTTTACCCTTTGTGAGATCCCTTATCTTCTCAATCTCAGAATGTATAAAGTTTCCCGGTGTCCATATCTGTTTGCAATTACAGATATCTACAACAAAGTTTTTGATTATTTTATCCCCCTGATCTGTATGGGCAACCTCAGGATGAAATTGTATAGAATATATAGGTTTTTCTCTATGCTTCATTGCAGCAATAGGTGCATTATCTGTGAATCCTATAGTCTCAAACATTTCTGGCATATTTTCAAGTCTATCTCCATGGCTCATCCATACATTCAACTTTCCATTGTTAAGTGTTAAATTAGCAAAGAATGAATCACCACCCTTTATTGTAAGCTCACTTCTTCCATATTCCCTTGACTGGGCAGGAGCAACAACTCCACCAAAATGCTGGCATATCAATTGCATACCATAGCATATTCCGAGTATGGGGAGATCCATCTCAAAAACCCTCTCATCACACCTTGGAGAACCCTCATCATAGACACTTGAAGGCCCACCAGACAATATTATACCCTTTGGAGCAAAATCAACTACTTTGTCAAAGCTTGCATTACATGGAAAAATTTCACAGTAAACCCTTTGTTCCCTTATCCTTCTTGCTATTAGCTGTGTATACTGTGATCCAAAATCGAGTATTAATATCTTTTCAGAATGTATATCCATTTTATCACCTTAAGTATTTATCCAGTAGTTTGGAGCTTCTTTAGTAATAATAACATCATGAACATGACTTTCCCTAAGACCTGCTCCAGTAATTTTTACAAATCTGGCATTTTTTCTCAATTCATCTATGTTCGCACATCCAACGTAACCCATACCAGATCTGAGACCACCAACAAGCTGGTATATTGTATGGCTAAGGTCACCCTTATAATGAACTCTCCCTTCTATCCCTTCAGGGACAAATTTGCTTTCAACTTCTGTATCCCCCTGAAAATATCTGTCCTTGCTCCCTTTTTTCATTGCACCTACAGATCCCATACCTCTATAAACTTTGTAGCTTCTCCCCTGATACAATTCTATTTCTCCGGGAGATTCTGTAGTGCCAGCAAGTAGAGAACCTATCATTACGACATTAGCACCAGCAGCAATTGCTTTTACCATATCCCCAGAATATTTTATTCCACCATCTGCAATAATTGTTACTCCCACCTTTTCTGCTGCTTCAGCACAATCCATTATTGCCGTTATCTGTGGAACTCCAACACCTGCAACCACCCTTGTAGTACATATCGAACCTGGTCCTATACCAACTTTTACACAATCAGCTCCAGCTTTTGCAAGGTCATAAACTGCCTCAGCTGTGGCAACGTTCCCTGCAACAAGGCCAATGTTGCTAAAATTAGATCTTAACTTTTCAACTGTTTCAATAACCTTTTTTGAATGTCCATGGGCAGTATCCACTACAATCAAGTCAGCACCTTTTTCAATGAGAGCTGAAGTTCTATCCATAGTATCTGGACCAGTTCCAACTGCAGCGCCAACCATAAGCCTCCCAAAGGAATCTTTAGTTGCATTGGGATACTTTAGTTTTTTATTGATATCTTTTATCGTAATGAGACCTTTGAGATTAAAATTATCATCAACTACAAGGAGTTTTTCTATTCTGTGTTCCTGTAGGTGTTTTTTTGCTTCTTCAAGGCTTGTTCCTACAGGTACAGTTACAAGATGATCTTTTGTCATATAATCATCTATTAAATCCTGTAGTTTATCAACAAATCTCAGATCTCTGTTTGTCAATATCCCAACAAGTTTTCCATATTTTGTTACAGGTATACCAGATATTTTGTATTTGGCCATCATTTTTAGGGCATCTTCAACGGTTTTACCTGATTCTATGGTAATCGGGTCAACTATCATGCCACTTTCAGATCTTTTAACTTTATCAACCTCTTCAGCCTGCTCTTCAATACTCATATTTTTGTGTATGAAACCTATGCCACCCTCCTGAGCCATGGCAATTGCCATTTTGGCTTCAGTAACTGTGTCCATTGCTGCACTTACAATGGGTATGTTGATCGATATTTTCGGAGTTAGCATAGTTTTTGTTGTCACTTCATGGGGTAACACATTGCTGCTCTGAGGAATCAACAACACATCATCAAAAGTTAGAGCTTCCTTGATAATTTTTTCCATAAATCGTACTCCCATCATGTCTATATTTTTATGGGTCTAATATCCCCAATCTCTACTATACATAAAATCTTTATCTATGGTTCGATGGCTTATCTTTGCTATTACAGGTAATCTTCTTTTAAATTGATTTCTTCTGACCATTTCAGAAATTTTTGATATAAAATCACCGCTAAATCCGATACCAATAAGCTCATCTCGGGATCGCCTTTCATCAACCATAAAGTACAGGAGTCTATCAACATCTCTGTAGCTGAAACCAAGCTCATTTTCATCTGTTTGACCTTCCCAGAGATCTGCAGTTGGTTTTTTTTCAATCAATCTATCTGGTATCCCAAGATAGCTGGAGAGCTCCCACACCTGTGTTTTATAAAGATCTCCTATTGGGTTTATTGCAGATGCAAGATCTCCATACCACGTTCCATACCCAAGTAAAAGTTCTGTTTTGTTGCTTGTTCCAAGAACTATCCCTTGATGTTTAGAAGAGACATCAAAAAGAGTGACCATCCTCATCCTTGCCATTACATTTCCCATACGAAGTTTTGAGTCAACTTTAACTGTATTAAAAAATGCCTCTGCATAGGGTGTAATATCTATAAGCTGAAGATTTATTCCAAAAGTTTTTGATAGAAGTTCTGCATCTTCCACACTCTCCTTGCTGCTTGATTTATATGGCAATGTGTAGGCAAAAAGTCTTTCTCTCCCAACTGCTTTAAGGGCCAATACTGCAACAAGTGCTGAGTCAATCCCCCCACTCAAACCTATTACGAGGTTTTTTAGACCTACCTTTTCTGTCTCTTCTCTGATGAAATTGATCAATATATCTGTAACAAGTTTATAGTTAAGATTCATCATAATAATCCAACCCTTTGTAGATAGTTTTTTACAACAGATAAGTCTTCATCTCTGTAAAAAGGGGAGTTTATTCTACTTCTTCTTATAACAGATTCTTCAATTACAGCTATAGTATTCGATTCATTTATTAAGTCACACCTTGCAACTATCTCTCCAAGGGAATTTATACAGATAGATCCACCCCAAAAAGTAATGCCATCTTCTACTCCAACCCTATTCACAAATACTGTATTGACAGTCATATTTGTTGCAATAAATTTTATAGAATTGTACCATAATTCCTGGGAATAAAAGTTATCTTTATTTATACCTCTTGCCGGGCTGTTTGATATTATGATAATATTTTTTACCCCTTGTAGTGAATAGACATAAAGAGAGCTTAAATGCAAAGCATCCTCACATATCAGTATTCCACTTTTTTGACCCAGAATATCAAATGACACAAACTCAGAACCTGAAGCAAGATATCTTGACTCTTCAAACATAGTGTAGTTTGGTAAATAAACCTTCTTGTGGATATGTTTCAAAAGACCATTTTCAAAATATGCCGCTGCATTGAAAAAATTGTGGTTTTCATCTTCCAGAACAAATCCGATTATTATAGCTATACTCTCTGAATAATTTTCAAAAATCTTTATAAAGGGTGAATTTAGCCTAATAGATACTTCAGATACAAGGTCTCTAAGATAGTAACCTGTCAAAGAGAGTTCTGGAAAAACTATAAGATCGCATTTTTCTGATATTGCTTTATTTATCTCTGCTTCGTGAAGTTCAAGGTTTTTCTCAACATTGCCAAGATACGGTTTTATTTGTGACATATAAATATTCACTTCTGACCCCTTATAAATTCTCCACTTTTACCACCAGATTTAGACAGTAGCATTATGTCTGAAATTGTCATCTCTTTGTCCACAGCTTTACACATATCGTATATTGTAAGGGCAGCAATGGAGACTCCTGTTAGCGCCTCCATTTCAACTCCAGTTTTTCCAGAAAGCTTTACTGAGACTTTGATATCTATGTAAGACTCATCGAGATTGGGTTCAAAATAGACATCAGCTCCAGTTATATTGAGGGGATGACACATAGGGATAAGGTGATGGGTATTTTTTAGCCCCATTATTGCTGCAACCCTTGCTACACCAAAAACGTCACCTTTTTCTATATTTTTATTTAAAATTCTTGATAAGGTTTCTCTCTTCATGTAAATCTTACCACCGGCAACTGCAACACGAAAAGTGGCTTCTTTTTCGGTTACATCCACCATTCTGCTTCTTCCTTCTTCATCGAAATGGGTAAGCTCCATATAATCCCCTTACATATTTAACTAAACATTAAACCTAAAATATATTATATCACCATCTTTTACAATATAATCTTTCCCTTCAAGTCTTGTTTTGCCGAGCTCTTTGGCTTTTTGTAGAGATTTTAGCTCTACAAAGGTTTCATAATCGGTCACTTCTGCTCTTATGAAACCTCTTTCAATATCTGAATGTATCTTTCCTGCAGCTTTCTGTGCATTTGTTCCATTAGTAATTGTCCATGCTCTTACCTCTTTTTCACCTGCAGTGAAGTATGTTATCAAATTTAGAAGCTTATACCCTTCCTGAATCATTGTCTCAAGACCTGATCTCTTTAGACCTATGGCGTCTAAAAATTCCCTTGCCTCCTCCTTTTCCAGTTCTGAAATTTCAGCTTCAATTTTTGCAGATATTTTTATAGCTACAGATCCTTCAGAGGATGCATAATCTATAACCTTTTTCACATAATCGTTATCTTCACCCAGCCCTTTTTCATCCACATTCATGACATACATTACAGGTTTTGATGTCAAAAAATTATATTCTTTTAAAAGATCTTTCTGTTCCTCGGTCAGAATCTTTCTTAACATTATACCATCAGAACCTTTCTCAAGAAGTTCACTCAAAATATCTACCTTCTCTTTAAGATTTTTATCACCACTTTTTGCTGCTTTTGCGTACTTATTAACAGCTTTTTCAAGTATTTCAAGATCAGAAAGAAGTAGCTCATTATTTATAATTTCGATATCCCTTATGGGATCAATATCCCCTTCAACATGGGTTACGTCATCATCTTTGAAGCATCTGACTATGTGTGCTATTGCATCAACTTGCCTTATATGTGTGAGGAATTGGTTTCCAAGCCCTTCCCCTTTGCTTGCCCCCTTTACAAGGCCAGCTATATCTACAAATTCTATAGTAGTGGGGGTGATCTTTTTTGGTTGTATAATGTTTGATATAAAATCTATACGATCATCTGGTACATTCACAATCCCAACATTTGGATCTATAGTGCAAAAAGGGTAATTAGCACTCTCAACATGAGCTTTTGTTAATGCATTAAAAAGTGTAGATTTACCAACATTTGGTAAGCCTACTATACCACAATTGAATCCCATAAAGCCTCCTGAATCAAAATTTATACAATAAAAAGTAAAACAAAGCAATAAAATTACTTTAAATATTTATTGTTCTTTTTAAAATTCATTCATTAAGAGGTTTTCATTGTATTGGAAAAATAATATTGTATTATTTAATAAAATATTGTATTGCTAATAGTTATGGTGAGTTAATGGATGATAAAACTTTAGTTATATCTGTTGCAAGTGGTAAGGGTGGAGTTGGTAAAAGCAATTTTTCCCTTAATCTCTCCCTTGCTTTAGCAGATACCGGGCGCAGCACAGCACTATTTGACGCTGACCTTTCCCTTGGTAATGCTTCATTACTATTGGGTTCCAATCCACAGAAAACTATATTAAATCTTATAGAGGACGATGTTTCTATAGATGATATAACCTTCAAATCGATCAG
>JAIWOA010000108.1 GCA_020217115.1 Calditerrivibrio sp.
ATAATGATAGTAGATTTTACCTGTTTGGTTGTAATTTTAAAATATTAGATTGTTCTATTTTGTGATGTGTTGTAAGTTATTTTTTGCTATAATTAAATATTGTATGTTTAACATATTATTACTCTTTTTTTGTGGAGATTTAATTTGTGGCCATCTCCTTGTTATGTTTTATTTCTAAAATTTGATGTTTTATAAAATTAAAAAGTATTTTTATAATTTTACTGATAATAATTCCTTGACATTTTACTTTATATTGTGTTATTGTATACTGTATACATAAAATGCTATTAAAAAAATATATAATCATAAGGAGGATTTTATGGCTTTTAAAAGACCAAAAATAGCGCTTATAGGTGGTGGACAGATTGGTGGAGTTCTTGCTCAGCTTTGTGCATTGAAAGAGCTTGGTGATGTTGTAATGTTTGATATAGTTCAAGATATGCCACAGGGAAAGACTCTTGATATCGCTGAAGCTTCAAGGATTGATGGATTTGATGTTAAATTATCTGGTACTAATACTTACGAGGGGATAGAAGGGGCAGATGTTGTAATTGTTACTGCTGGACTTCCAAGGAAACCTGGAATGAGCAGGGATGATCTCCTCACTACAAATGCAAATATAATCAAACAAGTTGCTGAAGGGATTAAGAAATATGCGCCAAATTCCTTTGTTATAGTTATATCTAACCCCCTTGATGCTATGGTTACTCTTATGAAAGAGGTTACAGGTTTTCCAGCTAATAGAGTGTTTGGTCAGGCTGGTGTTCTTGATTCTTCAAGATTTGCAACTTTTATTGCATGGGAACTTGGAGTATCAGTGAAGGATGTTAATGCCCTTGTTTTAGGTGGACATGGGGATACAATGGTTCCGCTTGTAAGGTATGCAAATGTTAATGGTTGCCCTGTAATGGAGCTGCTTGAGCAAAAATATGGTGCAGAGAAGGCCAAAGAGGTTATGGCTGCTATGGTTAAAAGAACTGCAGGAGCTGGTGGTGAAGTTGTTGCTCTTCTTAAAACTGGTTCAGCTTTCTATTCTCCAGCATCTGCTGCAATTCAGATGGCTGAGGCTGTAATTAAAGATGAGAAGAGAGTTCTTCCTGTTTGTGCGTTACTTAATGGAGAGTACGGTGTCAAAAATCTTTATGTTGGTGTTCCAGTTGTTTTGGGTGCTAATGGTGTAGAGAAAATAATTGAATTAAAACTCAATGAGGAAGAACAGAAAATGATGGATGTATCTGTTAATGCTGTTAAAAACCTTGTTGAAGATATGAAAAGATTAGGGTTTCTTGGATAAATAACTATTTTTAGGAGGGTTTAACCCTCCTAAAATTTTTTAAAATTATATTGAAATTTTTATAGAATTGAAATATAAAATAATCCCCAATAAATTCATAAGGAGTTTTTTAAATGGCTAAGGCTGAAAGGATAGAAATCATTGAAAAATGGTGTAAGGGTTGCGAGATCTGTGTTGAGTTTTGTCCTACTGGTGCTATTGAAATGAGAGATTTCAAGGTTGCAGTAAAAGATCTCGAAAAGTGTACCGCCTGTATGCAATGTGAGCTTAGGTGTCCAGATTTTGCAATAGTAATTTATAAGAAAGATAAAGAATAGTTAGGAGGCATTAAGTGGCTAAAAAAGTAGAATTTATGATGGGTAACCATGCAGTAGCTGAGGGTGCCCTATATGCTGGCTGCCGTTTTTTTGGCGGTTATCCTATTACACCATCCACTGAGGTTGCTGAAAGAATGGCTGAGAGACTTCCTCAAGTGGGAGGAAGATTTATACAGATGGAAGATGAAATTGCTGCGATGGCTTCTGTCATAGGTGCATCAATTGCTGGAGCAAAGTCTTTGACTGCTACAAGTGGTCCCGGACTTTCTTTGAAACAGGAGAATATAGGTTATGCAATGCTATGTGAGATTCCTGTTGTTATTGTAGATGTTATGAGGGGTGGCCCTTCCACTGGTATGCCAACTGGACCAAGCCAATCTGACATTATGTGTGCAAAATGGGGAACCCATGGTGATCATCCAGCAATAGCTGTGACACCTGCTTCAGTTCAGGAGCAGTTTGATGAAACCGTAAGGGCTTTTAACCTTGCTGAGAAGTATCGTTGCCCTGTTTTTGTACTCACTGACGCAATTATAGGTCAGATGATGGAGCAGCTTGTTATTCCTGAGCCAGGTGAGTTGGAAGTGATCGAAAGACCAAAACCTACCTGTAAGCCTGAGGAATATTTGCCTTTTGATATGGATAAAGATTTTGTGCCTCTTGCTGCTTTTGGTTCAGGATATAGATACCATATTACTGGCTTACATCACAACTCAGATGGATTCCCCACAAATGATCCTGTGCTCCATACAAAAAATACAATAAAAATAATTGAAAGACTCGATAAAAACTATGATGATATAGTAAAAGTAGAAGAGTTTATGACTGATGATGCAGAGATTCTTGTTTTTGCAATAGGCGTATCCGCAAGATCTGCAAAACATGCTGTCGTAGAAGCTAGAAATGTTGGAATTAAAGCTGGCCTTGTAAGGCCACTTACAATCTGGCCATTCCCAGAGAGACATCTTGATAGGATCCTTAATAAAAATAAGATTAAAGGTATTGTTGTTCCTGAAATGAACCTTGGTCAAATGACCTTTGAGGTTCAGAGAGTTGCAAAGGGTCGTTGTGCTGTTGAAGGTCTTTATAGCTTAATGCTTGACCCTATACTACCGTCCGAGATCCTCGAAAAAATTAGGAGGTTTGTATAAATGTCTTACGATTACGCTAAATATCTAAGAAAAGGTAAATTACCTCATATATGGTGTGCTGGATGTACATATGGTATAATTCTGAAGTCTCTTATCAGGGCAATTGATGGTATCGGTTGGGCTAAAGATGATATAGCTTTGGTTTCAGGTATCGGTTGTGCAAGTCGTTTGCCTGGATATGTTGATTTTAACACATTACATACCACACATGGAAGATCAATAGGCTTTGCCACAGGTGTTAAACTTGCAAATCCAAAGCTTAATGTAATTGCTCTTGGTGGAGATGGTGATATGACAGCTATAGGTGGTAACCACTTCATACACGCATGCAGAAGAAATATTGACCTCACTATCTTTGTATTTAACAATAATATTTATGGTATGACAGGTGCACAATATTCTCCAACAACCCCTAAAGGTGCCTGGGCAACTACTTCTCCATACGGTATGGCAGAAAATACTTTTGAAATAACATCCCTTGCTATCGGTTCAGGTGCAAGTTTTGTTGCAAGAACTACTGCTTATCATGTTGCTCACTGTGAGAAGATGATGAAGGAAGCATTTCAGCACAAAGGAACAAGTGTTGTTGAGATCATAAATGCTTGTCCTACAGGTTTTGGTAGAAAAAATAAATTTAAAACTCCTGCTTCAATGTTGACATGGATGAAAGATTCTGCTGTTAATATTGAAAGAGCAAAGAATATGTCTCCAGAAGAACTTGTAGGTAAATATACTATAGGTGTTCTCCATAAAGTTGATAAGCCAGAATATATTGAAACATATGATACTACAGTTGGATTAAAAAAATAGGAGTTTGTGATGGCGAGAATAGATATTAGATTAGGTGGTTCCGGTGGTCAGGGAACGATTACTGCTGCTGCAATTATGGGGTATGCGGCAGTATATGCAGGGAAAAAAGCTGTACAAACTAAATCTTATGGACCTGAAGCAAGAGGTGGTGCTGCAAGGGGTGAAGTTGTTATCAGCGATGAAGATATAAACTATGTAAAGGTTATAAAATCTGATATACTTGTTGCTCTTACTCAAGAATCATGCGATAAATTTATCGTAGATGCAAAAGAGGGGAGTATTGTAGTTGTTGACGATTTTATGGTTAAAAATAAACCACAGGGTAATTTTAAAGTTTACTCTCTTCCTATAATAAAAACAGCTGCAGAAGACATTGGTAAATCTATGGTTGCTAATATTGTCATGCTTGGTGTTATAAATCAACTTGCAAATCTACTCGATTTTGATAAGCTTGAAAAGGGTGTATTGAGTAAAGTTCCTAAAGGTACAGAAGAACTCAATAAAAAGGCACTTAGAGCAGGTGTTGAGCTTGCTAAGGCTGCAATGAAGTAGTATTTATGCTTATAAATTAAAAAAAGCCCTCGAAAGAGGGCTTTTTTTAATATTCATCTATTAATTTTTTACCAAGTTTTCGTGCTTCGTTGGCAAACTGTTCTATATCCTTTAAAAACCTTATATTATAGATATGGGCATATGTTTCTGCAGGTTTTGTACCCATTACAACATCATAGAGGTCATTATCATATATTTTTTCAAGGAACTCATTAAATATATCCAGATCATCAATGGTGTAATTCTTTGGGACAAATTCAGTTGCAAATCTTCTCAAAATAAGCTCATTTTCAAGCATCGCTCTTCTGGCACATAGAAAAACTGTTTTCTTATATTTTGGGTTGTCTATCACCTTTTCCTCCTATTCTACGGTAACACTTTTTGCTAAATTTCTTGGCTGATCCACATCTAACCCAAGCAAGGTTGCACAGTGGTAAGCAAAAAATTGAGTTACTACAGTTGTAAGAAATATTGAAGTTTCCTCAATAGTATCATTTACAAATATTGTATAATCAGCTTTTTTAGATATGCCATTGTTACTCTTTGATGCTACTGCTATTACAACTCCATCCCTTGCCTTCACCTCCTCAATATTTGATAATGTTTTTTCATAAATAGGGGAGTTTATGGCTAAGAATAAAACAGGCATATTTTTGTCAATTAGCGCAATGGGACCATGCTTCATCTCACCAGCTGGGTAACCCTCTGCATGTATATAGGAGATCTCTTTTAATTTCAAAGCACCCTCAAGGGCTACAGGGTAATTTATATTTCTGCCAAGGTAGAGAAAATTTTTGTAATTTTTAAAGTTTTTTGCAAGCATCTCTATATCGTGATCAAGATCAAGTACAGAACTGATCTCCTCAGGTACTTTTATAAGGGCTTTTACATATTTTATTCGTTCCTCTTTAGTTAATCTATCTTTTAACTGGGACAGATATATTGCAAGCATATAAAGTGTTGCAAGCTGTGTTGTAAATGCTTTAGTAGATGCAACCCCTATTTCTGGCCCAGCATGGGTATATATTGTTCCATGGGATTCTCTGGTTATTGATGAACCTATTACATTACAGATAGAAATAATTTTTGCTCCCTTTGATTTAGCCAGTTTCAAGGCGGCAAGGGTATCTGCTGTTTCCCCTGATTGGGATATTGGTATAAAAAGAAGTTTTTCATCCACAATAGGTTCTCTATATCTATATTCAGATGCTATATCAACCTCAACAGGGATCTTTGCAAATTTTTCTATAAGGAATTTCCCTACTAAACCAGCATGCCAGCTTGTGCCACAGGCAACTATCTGTATCCTCTCAATGGACAACAAATCACCCTTCATCTCTTCAAGTTCACTAAGATAGATCTTTCCATCTTCTAAGGAATACTTTCCCCTGATTGTATCTGTGATTGCCCTTGGCTGTTCATAAATCTCTTTCTGCATAAAGTGTTTATAACCTGCTTTTTCAGCCATAACAGGGTTCCAGTTTATTGTTTTGACACTTCTTGATACCTTATTAAAATTTAGATCATAAATTTCTAATCTATCCTTTTCCATTATGGCTATATCACCATCTTCAAGGAAGATAAATTCCCTTGTATGATGGAGTATTGCCGGGATATCACTTGCAGCAAAATTCTCATTTTTACCCACTCCAATTACCAATGGAGCTTCTTTTCTTGCTAATAAAATTTTACCCTCTTCCCTTGAGGATATTATTGCAAGGGCATAGGCTCCTTTCAGTCGTTGAACTGCTTTTCGAACTGTTTTTTCAAGATTGTCTTCCCATAGGCTGTGTAAAAGATGTGCAATAGCCTCTGTGTCTGTTTCGGAAAGAAATTTGTAACCTTTATTTATGAGTTCATCTCTAAGTTCGAGATAGTTTTCTATTATGCCGTTGTGGACAAGTGCTATATGATCTGAGCAATGGGGGTGGGCATTTTCATCTGATGGTTTCCCATGGGTTGCCCATCTTGTGTGCCCTATACCTATGTTAGATATTAGAGGTGATTGTTCCAGTTTATTTTTTAAATTAATCAGTTTTCCAGCACTTCTTTCAGTTTTTATATTATTGTCAACTACTACAGCAACTCCTGCAGAATCGTAACCTCTATATTCAAGCTTTGTAAGTCCATCAATTAGAATATCAACTGCATTTTTTTCACCTATGTAACCTACTATTCCGCACATTATTTTTCCCCATTTTTAGATTTTAATTTTTTTTCTTTCCATTTTTTTACAAAACCTTCTATATTTTTTTGATCAGCTCTGGTTATTGCCAGTGAATCTTCAGGAACATCCTTTGTGATTGTAGACCCTGCAGCTATTAATGCCCCATTACCTATTTTGATAGGTGCTACAAATTGAACGTCACTACCCACAAATACATCATCACCTATTACCGTTTTATGTTTTGAAATGCCATCATAGTTACATGTTATAGTTCCACACCCAACATTTACATTTGAGCCGATCTCTGCATCTCCAAGGTAAGTAAGATGACTTGCCTTTGAACCTATACCAAAGGTTATTTTCTTTGTTTCCACAAAATTTCCTATCTTATTTTCCCCCATCAATCTTGATTCAGGCCTTAGATGTGCCATAGGTCCCACAGATGATCTGGCACCGACAAAAGAGTTTTCTATAAGAGAATTATCTTTTATTTCACAATCTTCTTCAATTATCGAATCTATAATTCTGCATCCTGGATAGATTATTGTGTCTGACCCAATAACAGTTTTGCCAGAGATATAGGTATTTGGATATATGGTTACATCCTTAGCTATTTTTACATCACCACCTATGTAGGTAAAAGATGGATCAATTATCGTTACACCATTTAACATAAGTGAGTTGTTTATCTCTTTATATATATTTTTTGAAGCTTCTGATAGAGCTTTTCTATCATTTATCCCTATAAATTCTGTTTCATCATCTGCCAGATATATCTCTGCACCTTTTTTTACAATATCTGTCAGGTAATATTCTTTCTGGGCATTTTCATTGGAAATATCTTTGAGCCTTTCTTTAAGAATTTTTGCATCCACAAGGTATATTCCAGTATTTATTTCATCCAGCTTTTTCTCTGTCTCGGAAGCATCTTTCTCCTCTTTTATAGATATTAGAGAACCATTTGCAGATCTTAAAACTCTTCCATAACCTTTTGGATCTTTAACCTTTACACTTATAAATGACACTTTTTGATCAGTTGATTTGGCAATGAATTTTTCTATTGTATCTTTTTTCACAAGGGGCATGTCTCCGCATAGGATAAGTATTTTCCCATCAAAATCTGAAAAACATTCTTCTGCCTGCATTACCGCATGACCTGTCCCAAGCTGTTCAGCTTGAACCACAAAAGATACGTTTCTATTTTTTAGGTGATTTCTTAGAAGTTCAGCACCGGAACCTATTATAACCACAATCTCTTCAGGATCTAAAGATTCTGCGGTATCTATAACATAATCTACCATCGGTTTCCCAGCCACTTGAAACAGAACCTTTGGAAGTTCCGATTTCATCCTTGTTCCTTTACCTGCAGCAAGTATAATAACCTTGAGATTTCTGTTAGCCATACGATACTACTCCGTTAAGTTTATATTTGAAGCAAAGTCATAATGTTTTTTATACCATTCGATAGTTTTTTCAATACCTTCTCTTAGATTAACTTTTGGGTACCAATCCAGTATTTTTTTAGCCTTGTCTATATTAGCCCATGTGGCCAACATATCTGCTTTGTGAAATGGCTTATAGTTAAAAATAGCTTTTTTACCAAGGTATTCTTCTATAAGATTAATTGCTTCAATCAACTTATTTGGGTTGCTGTTGCCAAGATTTATTATCTCGTAACCAACTTTTTTTAATGATCTGACCGTTCCCTCAGCAATATCCTCTACATAGGTAAAATCCCTCGATTGACTCCCATCTCCGTAAATAGTTATCGGTTCACCTTTATCTATTTGCTGTATAAATCTGAATATGCTCATATCTGGTCTCCCAGCTGGTCCGTAGACTGTAAAATATCTTACTACAGAGACATCTATACCATGTAGATAATGATATGTATAACAGGTTACCTCTGCACCTTTCTTTGAAGAAGCATATGGCGATATTGGAGTATTTACAGGTAAAGATTCTGTGAATGGCATCTCCTGTCCTGCATAAAGGCTGGATGTGGATGCAAGAACAAATTTTTCAATATTATGTTTTTTGCAAAGCTCCAGAAGATTCAACGTCCCATTTGTGTTTGTCTCAAAATATACAAAGGGATTTTCAATACTGTACCTTACTCCAGCTCGAGCTGCAAGATTTATTACAGCATCAAATTTGTAGGTATCAAAAAGTATCTCCAGGGCTCCGTAGTTTGCTATTTCCAGTTTATGGAAAATGAAATTTTTATGTTCGTTAAGAAGATCTAACCTATGTTGTTTTAACCTTACATCGTAGTAATCATTCAAGTTATCTATTCCAACAACTTTATAACCCAAATTTAAAAGTTTCTTTGCCGTAAAAGATCCTATAAAACCTGCTGCTCCCGTTAACAATATGTACATCATTAAACCTCTCTTATTTTTCTCGCTCTAAATTTAGTTCCATTTATAGTATCCAGAAGATCTATACCCTTTGTTTGCAAAAAAACTCTTATCTCATCTGCTTTCTGAAAATTTTTATTTCTTCTTGCTTCATTTCTTTCATCGATATATTTTTTTAGCTCAATCTCATCCATTGTCAGACTTGACTTAAACCATTCTTCAGGTGTTTTGGTTAAAATACCTAGTGTTTTGTTCATTGTTGACTTGAAAGTTTCCAACTTCTCTTTTAAATATGTTATTGAATATTCATTTAATTTATTTTTCAACAGAATATTTATCTCCTTTATCAATTCAAAGATGTGGGAAATAGCAGCAGCAGTGTTAAAATCATCATCCATTGAGTATTCAAATTCTTTATAAAACTTACTGAATATAGAATGAATTTCTGCTTTTGAATCAGATTTTTTGTTGTTTGGTACTGCAGAATCTACTTCATCCAGTGTTGTGTATATCCTTTCTAATGCTGACTCTGAATCATATAGTTTATCAAAGGAGAAATCCAATGGTGATCTATAGTGTGTTGTCATAAGGAAAAATCTGAGTACCTCAGGGTCTACTTCCTTTGTAATATCCCTTATTGTTAAGAAATTTCCAAGGGATTTTGACATCTTTTCCTTATCTATATTTACAAATCCATTATGTATCCAATATTTTGCAAATTCTTTACCTTCAGCTGCTTCTGATTGCGCAATCTCATTTTCATGGTGTGGAAATATAAGATCTTTTCCACCTCCGTGAATATCGAAGGGTATTCCAAGAATTTTTGAACTCATTGCACTACATTCAATATGCCAACCAGGTCTCCCTTTACCCCATGGGGAATCCCACGAAGGTTCATTTTCTTTACTTTTCTTCCACAAAGCAAAATCGAGGGGATCATTTTTTATTTCGTTTACCTCTACCCTTGCACCTGAAATGAGATCCTCAAGATCCCTTTTAGATAATTTTCCATACTCCTTAAAACTCCTCACTTTAAAATATACATCCCCATTGGATTCATAGGCATAACCTTTTTCTATGAGCTTTTTACAGAGATCTATCATTTCTTCTATAAACTCAGTAGCTTTTGGGGCATAGTCAGGTCTGAGAATATTGAGCTTATCCATATCCTCATTGTGGGCTTTTATAAACATAGAAGTTACTTCATCTATCGGTTTTCCACTTTCATTACTTTTTTTGATTATTTTATCATCAACATCGGTAAAGTTTTTTACAAAAGTTACCCTGTATCCCTTGTAGATCAAATATCTTCTTATCGTATCAAATACTATAGAACTTCTTGCATGTCCTATATGGCAGAAATCATAAACTGTTACACCACAGACATACATCTTTACCTCATTATCATTTATAGGGGTAAAAATCTCTTTTTGGTTAGTCATTGTATTAAAAATTTTTAGCATAGAACCTCCGGTGAGGTAAAATAAACTATTTCATTCTTTCTGTAAACTATAAATTTTAGATTTGATGTATGTAGATTAAAATAAAGAAACATTGTTAATCTCAAAAAAAGACCCCCTTTCGGGGGTTTTTATACTAATATTTTTTTACTATTTGAACATTTAGTTTTGGTTTTACCTCTTCCACTTTTTTATCAATTAATGCTTTAAGCTTATCCATATTTAATTTGCTTGCAATATTTTTTTCCACCTCTTCATAGGTGTATGTTTTGGCAGGTCTTTTTTCCGTTACTTTTACTATATGGTAACCAAATTGAGTTTTGAAGGGTTCACTTGTTTTTCCAGGTTGAGTAGAGAAGGCAACATTTTCAAATTCCTTTACCATGATACCCCTTGGGAAAAAACCTAAATCTCCACCTTTGGATGCAGATCCATCCTGAGAATACTTTTTAGCAAGCTCTTCAAAGTTGCCACCATTCTTTAGCTCTTTATTTATAGAATCTATTTTTGCCTTAGCATCACTCTCTTTGGTTTTTTCATCTATCTTTATAAGTATATGGGATGCCTTAACTACTTCAGGTTCTTTAAAAAGGTCTTTATTTTTTTCAAAAAAGTCTTTTTTCTCCTGTTCTGATACCTTTATATCCTTCGATAAACCATTTACATAGTTTTCAAGAATGAGATTTTTCTTTATTTTTTCCTTTACCTCTTTTTCGTTTGTTCCACCATTCTTCATAGCATCTTCGAATTCTTTTTTACTTTTGTACTTTTTTTCAAGGGCTTGAAAAGTGTCATCAGTTTTTTTGTCGATATCTTTTGGAATACTTTTAGATGCAAGAGAGTACAGTATTTCCCTCTGAACCAAATTTTTTACAATATCATTTTTTACTTCAGCTATTTTAGGGTCTTTATGATCCAAAGCTTTTGGGTCAAAACCCTGTTTCATAACCAGATCATTAAGTATAATATCTACCTCTCTTTCGGTGATATTTACCTTACCAACCTTTGCAACAATGGTATCTGCTGCAAAAAGATTCAAAGCAAAAAGTGTTAAAATAAGAAAAAAAAGTTTCTTCATAATATCTCCTGAGGATTTATTTTTACTTTAAGATTATGTTAGAACAAAAAAATTCAATAGTAAATGTTAATTTTGTTAATTTAGCTTTTTTATGATTTCATCTAATGTTAATTCATTGTTGTGTATATATATTATTTTATTCCTTGATTTTTCCCCAGAAACTATTTCAAGCATGGAACGCTTTAATTTTAATTTTTCTGATAAAAATGATATCAGTTCATCATTGGCTTT
>JAIWOA010000109.1 GCA_020217115.1 Calditerrivibrio sp.
CCTTTTACAGGATACTGTTAAAATGGGAACCACAGTTTTAGTTGCAACTCACGATAAATACCTTATAGACAAGCATATGGGAAGAATCATAGAATTAAAACAAGGACAGGTTATCAATGACTCAAAAAAATCTGAATCTGTACAAACTTCTGTTTCTGATTAGAAGGGGATTAACACTTTTTAAAAGGAATATTGCAATAAATATTACGTCTATTATAACAATAATTACAGCACTTTATATCTTTTTTATATTTTTTATTCTTAGTTATTCTACAGACAATTTTTTTGGCAAACTTGTAAACATCCAGAACATAAGAGCTTATGTAAATACCGAAGATAAAGGAAAGATAGATAGTTTTATAAAATATATGAAAAAACTTCAGATTGTAAAAGATGTGAAATTTTTCAGTTCTGAAGATTCACATAAATCACTTAAAGAATCTTATATGGGGGAAGATTATCTCAATCGTTTACCTAAAGAGTTTTTCCCCTCTTTCGTAGAAATTACTTTGAAAGATGAATTCAGGGATATCAAAAGTGTGAAAAGTTTGGAGGTGGAGATAAGCAAATTTGATATAATTGATGTAACATCCTATGGTGAAAAATGGCTTTTAAATTTCTTATCTGTAAAAGTAGGGCTGAAAATTTTCCTCATAGCACTGACTTTTTTATTATCCCTATCTATAGGTTCAGTAATTTATAATACAATAAATCTTAATCTTTTTAAGTTTAAAAATGAGATAAAAATATACAGTTTGGTTGGAGCAACCAGAACCTTTATAGCTGCTCCATACATATTCTCTTCAATTATAGAAGTGACACTATCTTTTATTATTGGATTTATTTTGCAGTTTGTTACATTTGAATTTATAAAATATTTCTTTCTGGATAAGCTTGGTGTGATTTTTATCACATATCCATCTTTTTTTATCTGCCTGATGATATACCTCGTTATTATTTTGATATCTGCTATATCTTCCATACTATCAATTTACACTTTTATGGATAAAATGGGAGCAATTGGTGAATAAATTTATTATATATCTTTTTGTTTTTATATTAGCTTCATTTTTTAATGTTGAAAGTTCTCCCATAGTTTTAAATGAAGATGTTGCATCAATCAAGAAGGAGTTATTAAAGGAGAGGGAAGAGTTAAGTAAGATAGAGAGTTCAAAATCGTCCCTTCTTCAAAAAATTGCCATAATAAAGAAAACTATATCTTTAAATGAGGCTATGTTAGCAAAAATAAACGATCAGTACAAGTTATTAAAGGAGAGTCAGGCTACGATTGAAAAAAGTATCAATTTGCTAAACAGGGATATTGATGTACTGGTGAAGGAGATACGCAAAGGGAACATATATTTTATAGACAATAGAGGTATAGTAACTCTAAAGCTTCTCATATTCTCCAATAGTTACCATGAAATGGTTAGAAATCTTGAAATTGTGGAGAGGGTAAATCTGAAGATGAATAATAAAGTTAGCGAAATTGTATCTAAAAAGAATCAGATCTTACAGCTCGAAAAGGAACTTTCTACAAAACTAAAAGATATGGATAACCTTAAAAAAATCAAATGGGAAGTCATAAAAGAGCTTCAGAATGACAGGGATGTGTATTCTCAGACCTATGCAATGCTGGAACAGGATAAGAAGAACAAGGAATCCTATCTTGAAATTCTATCTTCAAGATATGAGGAGCTAAACAAAAAATTTCAGCAGATCTATCAAAGTAATAAAGAGAGTGAGTCTAAAAATAGTATAGCTAAAGGCTTTGAAAAATATAAAGGTTTGCTTGACTGGCCTGTAAAGGGGAGAATAATTGAAGGTTATGGTGTAAAATATATAGATTCTATTAAGACAGAAATATTTAATAAAGGGTTAAAAATAGAGGTTTTGGGGGATGGTTTTGTCAGATCTGTTTATGAAGGTGTTGTGAAATATATAGACTGGATAAAAGGTTACGGTAATTTGATAATAGTTTCACATGATGATGGCTACTATACAATTTATGCAAATATTGATGATGTTATGGTAAAAGTTGGTCAAAAAATTAATAAAGGTGAGAAAATTGGAATAATAGATGTTGACATAAAGGAGATGCAACATTATCTTTATTTTGAAATTAGAAAAAATAATAATGCTTTAAATCCTCAGGATTGGCTTAAGAAGGAGGCTACATGAAAAATAGATTTTCAAAATCTTTAATTTTTGTTGTTATATCAGTAGTTTTAGTTTTATCTATAATGGCAGTTGCGAAGGTAAAGACTGTTTACGCCGAAAAGAGTGTTAGTAAATTTCAATATCTTGAAATGTTTTCAGATGCCCTTGATATTATAGATAGGAAGTATGTGGATCAGGTTGATCATAAAAAATTGATTCAAGGTGCAATAAAAGGTATGCTTAATGAGCTTGATCCACATTCAGCGTATATGGACAGGGATGTCTACAATTCCTTTAAAGATGAGATAAAGGGTGAGTTTGGTGGTCTTGGTATTACAATAGGTATGCGTGATAAGATGCTTACAGTCATTGCTCCAATAGAGGATACTCCAGCATATCGTGCAGGGATAAAATCTGGAGATAAAATAATAAAAATTGATGGGAAGCCTACTGCAAACATAAGTATAGAGGATGCTGTCAGCAAACTCAGGGGTGAACCCGGAACATCTGTTACAGTTACAATTCTTAGAAGTGGAGAGGATAAACCCTTTGATGTCAAAATAGTTCGTGAGATAATAAAGGTAAAGACTGTTAAATTTCAGAAAAAGGAGAATATAGGTTATATAAGGCTTACACAATTTAACGAATCTGCTTCTTCTGACGTTATGAGTGCATTAAAGAATTTGAAAAATCAGAATATTCAGGGATTAATATTGGATTTGCGAAACAATCCTGGTGGGCTTTTAGATGAGGCTGTAAATGTATCTTCCATATTTATACCTGCAGGTAAGACAGTTGTTTTTACCAGAGAGAGGAATGAGAAGAATACTGTATATCTGAAATCACGTAACATGCCTGCAAGTGATTATGATATTCCCCTTATAGTGCTGATAAATAGTGGTAGTGCCTCTGCCTCTGAGATTGTTTCTGGAGCAATTCAGGATCATAAAAGGGGATTAATTGTTGGTACCACAAGTTTTGGTAAAGCATCGGTTCAATCGACATTTGGTATGGATGACGGCTCTGCAATAAAGCTTACCATAGCCAGATACTACACCCCTTCAGGTAAATCTATTCAGGGTGTTGGTATAACTCCAGATCTTGAGATAAAGGCTGGTGAGATAGTGTACAAGGATAATGTTCAGGAACTCAGGGAAAAAGACTATGAAAAGCATATCATAGGTGAAAATGAAATCAAAGATAACAAGGGTAGTAAAGATAGTGAAGATCAGGGTAAATATAATAAAAATAATGATAATTCAACACTTTTGGATCCAGATAGAATAGATTTTGACAGAGATTTACAGCTTAAATATGCCTATGATTTTCTGAAGGGTATCTTAATCCATGGCAAGAAGATCAAATAGTAAAAGAAAAAATGGTGTGCCACCTGCTTTTGTAGTGGGTGGTATATTTTTTTTAATATTTTCAATAATATTTATTTTTTTTGTTAATTTTAAGATCAAATCTATACAAAAAGAGGTTACTAAGGTTAAAAAAGATGAGATTGTAGAGAAAAAGAGACAGATTCCAGTAGATATCAATCTTGATGAGAAGCTTAAAATTTTTCTTTTTGACCATGAGGTCAGCAAAGAAAGGTTAAAAGCAGAAAATGTTGTAAATAATAATGGTATAATATTTCATAAGTACAGGATGTTGTTGTCTGAGATGGAAGCCCATTCTATAAAGCCAGCTCTTATAAGTTATTTTAAAAATAATAGCTTTAAAGTTCAGGACAACGGTAGAGATATGATTTTTGATGGAGAAAACGTTGTTGTAGAAATTTCCATAGATTTTTTAGAGAAACAGTCAGATTCACCCCCTGGATATGATGGGGAAAAAGGTTCCAAAAGCTATACAGAAAATGCTGAGAAGAAAGCTGAGAATAAAATTGAGAGAAATACGGATAAAAGTAATAATTTAAATAGAAAAGTCAATTATACTCAAAAGTTTGCAATAATTCTTGATGATTCAGGACAGAATATCGATCTGGCAAAGAAGGTTGTAAACATGAAATACCCAATAGTTTTATCCGTTTTACCTTTTACAGAATATGACAAAGAGACTGTTGCCCTTGCAAGATCAAAGGGTAAGGAGGTTTTTTTGCATCTCCCAATGGAGCCAAAATCGTATCCTGATACAAAACCGGGTAAAGGTGCTATATTGTTAAATATGCCCCTTTCCATTATAGATTCTACTTTGAAAGATAATTTTGATAGGTTAGGTAAGGTAGATGGTGTTAATAATCATATGGGGTCAGCTTTTACTGAAAACAGAGAGAAGATGGCGGAAACACTTTCCGTTATAAAAAAATATGTAGATATCTTCGTTGATAGCCATACTACGGCAGATACTGTGGCATATGAGGTTTGTAAGAAGATAGAAGGTTTGAGATGTGGGATAAACAAGAGGTTTATAGACAATAGTGGAGATAAAGAATATATAAAAAATAAGCTTTATGAAGCAGCCAGTTTTCTTTCGAAACAGGATGTGATTGTTATTGGGCATCTTAGATCTTCTACTGTGGAGACATTGGAGAAGGTTTTACCAGAACTTGAAAAAAATGGTGTAAATATAGTTAAAATAAGTGAGGTTGTGAATTAAGTGATTGTATGCGGTATTGAAACGTCATGTGATGAGACATCGGTTTCATTTTTCGATAGTAGAAAAAGGTCTTTTTATTCTGTGGTTTCATCCCAGATAGATATTCATAGGAGATTTGGTGGCGTTGTTCCTGAAATTGCCTCTCGAAACCATACCTTAAATATAAGAGCTGTTTACGAAGATGCCATTAAAATGGCAGGGATATCCAATAGGGATATAGATATAATAGGTGTGACCTATAGTCCGGGCTTAATTGGTGCTCTATTTGTGGGTGTTTCCTTTGCTAAAGGGCTTTCCTATGTGCTGGGTAAACCTTTGATAGGAGTCAACCATATTATTGCCCATATTTTATCAGCTGAGATAGAAAATCCCATACATCCACCATATCTGGGAGTTGTAATTTCTGGTGGTCATACACACATATTTAAAATAGATTCATGTTACAATTTTTACCTTATAGGGAGAACAATAGATGATGCAGTAGGGGAGACTTTTGACAAAATTGCAAAATTTGCTGACTTACCATATCCCGGTGGACCTGAATTAGAAAAACTGGCGTTGAATGGTGATGAGAATAAAATATCTTTCCCTATAGCCTTAAAAAATGATACAAATTTTAGTTTCAGTGGATTAAAAACCAATGTTATAAATACTATAGCGACTCATAAGTATACTCTGGAGGATATTTGTGCCTCTTTTCAGAAAACTGTTTCTTTAACCCTTGCAGAGAAGATAAATCTTGCAATAAAAAAAAGTTCTCTTAATAGGGTCATTGTTGCCGGTGGTGTAGCATGTAATGGTTATCTAAGAAATAATTTGCCAAAAATTATTTCTGGTGAAGTTTTTTTCCCTTCAAAGGGGCTATGTACCGACAATGGTGATATGATAGCCTACACAGCTTTTCAGATGTATAAAAAGAAGAGATTTTTTGGGTTTGAAGACATTGCTGTAGATAGTATAAAATTTTAAGATGAATCTCTTTGAATTTTTTAGAGGAAACTATCTCGTTGGAGCTCCCCTTGCAGGTATTACCAATTACCCCTTTAGAAAAATTGTTAGAAAATATCATAGTGGGTTGATCTTTACAGAAATGGTCTCTGTTGAGGGTTTAAAGAGGGGGAATAAAAAATCTGTCAAATTGATAGATATTCATCCAGATGAACGCAACGTAGGTATCCAGCTATTTGGTGGTGAGCCAGAATCGTATATTGGTGCTGTAAAATTTTTAAATGATAACTATTCACCATTCTGCATAGATATAAATATAGGTTGTCCTGTGAAAAAAGTTTTGAAATCTAAGGCTGGAGCCTACCTGTTGACAGATCTTAAAAGGTTGGAGAGTATTGTAAAGACTGCTGTGAAAAACAGTAGATTTCCTGTTTCGGTAAAGACAAGGGTAGGGTGGGATGATAAAAATCATGTTTATAAAGAAGTTTTAAAGATATGTGAAGGTGAGGGGGTAAGCTTTATAACAATACATGGTAGAACAAAGAGTCAGATGTATGGTTGTAAAGTGGGCTACAATTCTATAGCTGAGATGAAAAGTTTGGCGAGGGTACCTGTAATTGGAAATGGAGATGTAGTTGATCTTGAAAGTTTTGAATTGATGAAGAGGACTGGAGTGGATGGTATAATGATTGGAAGGGGGATGATGAAATCTCCATGGATATTTGATGCTATAACTAAAGGTTTTGATCCTGTGGGTTATCTATCTGGCAATGAGATTGTTGGACTCCTCGATGAATTTTTACAGGAGTGGAAGTTGTTCAGAAATTCTGAACGATATTTAGAGGCTTTTAAAAAATTTGTTGTATGGTTTTCGAAGGGGTATAGAAATAGTGCAGAATTCAGGAATAGAATATACTCAGAGCTTGATGAATCAGAGTTGATGAAAGAGTATAGATATTTTTATACTAAATGATTTTTTAGCATTGAAGAAGTTATAGGAAAATATTTGAATGGCGGAGGAGGTAGGATTTGAACCCACGGTGGGCTATCAACCCACGCCTGTTTTCAAGACAGGTGCCTTAAGCCGCTCGGCCACTCCTCCATCTTGGGAAAAAGCTTATATAGCAAAAATAGATTAAAATCAAGTACTTTTTGAAGTTTTTTGTAAATTTTAAAAATGTTGACATATTTAATTGGTTAACATATAAATTTCCTGTTTCCCACAAATGTTGAATGCAGAAGGGGAGATGTAACAATTGAAACTGGTTGGTTTAATTCGAGGTAGGTGGTGCATATGATTAATATAGTTCTTTGTGGTGGAAGTGGTACGAGACTCTGGCCATTGAGCAGAAGATTATTACCCAAACAATTTATCAAACTATTTGATGGCAAGTCACTTTTTCAGCTAACTGTTGATAGAAATATGGGTGTTTGTAAGAAGCTTCTTTTAGTTTCCAGCTCTGAGCAGTATTTCCTTGCCCTTGATCAGCTTAATGATCTTTTTTCATCCATCCCATTAGATTTTTCAGTCATATTAGAGCCTGTTGGTAGAAATACTGCACCAGCTATAGCTCTGGCATGTTTTTACCTTCCCCCGGAAGAGGTTGTGGTTGTAACTCCAAGTGACCATATCATAAGGGATTATGAAAAGTATAATAGAGCTATCCTGAGGGGTGAAGAGCTTGCAAAGGGTGGTTTCCTCGTTACTTTTGGGATCAAGCCTGACCGTCCAGAGACTGGCTATGGCTATATTGAAGCTGCAGGAGAAGATGTGTTGAGTTTTAAGGAAAAGCCAGATTTGACAACGGCAAACGAATATCTAAAGCAGAACATTTCAAAGGGGAGATCTTGTTACTATTGGAATAGTGGTATATTTTGTTTTAAGGCAGGTCTATTTTTAGATGAACTTAAAAAATTTGAACCTGAAATTTATGAATATTCTCTTAAAGCCTATGAAAATATTGAAGATAAGGGGATTGATATATCAGGTATCAGATATGAGGATATGATGAAGATCCCTGAAAAAAGTATAGATTATGCTGTTATGGAGAAAAGTTCTAAAATAAAGGTTGTGGAGGGGGATTTTTATTGGAGTGATCTGGGTAGTTTTGAATCTATTTATGGGATGCTTCCAAAGGATCAATCAGGTAATACATTGTCAGATGATTTTTTAAATTTTGGTTCGAAGAATAATCTGGTAATTTCTGATCGTAGGTGTATAGCTGCAATAGATGTGGAGGATCTTATTATTGTGGATACTGCAGATGCTCTTCTTGTAGCAAAAAGTGGTTCAGGACAAAGGGTTAAAGATGTTGTCTCAAAAATAAAAGAATTTCGTCCAGAACTTTTAGATACACACGTAAAGACTTATCGCCCATGGGGTAGCTATGAGGTGTTACTTGTTAACAAAGGTTACAAGATAAAAAAGATTGTTGTCAAACCTGGTGGCAAATTATCCCTTCAAAGGCATCTCCATAGAAATGAGCATTGGATAGTTGTGAGTGGCACTGCTACAGTTACTGTTGGTGGAGAGAAATATTTTGTTCGTCCCAATGAATCGACCTATATCAAAATGGGTGAAATCCATAGGCTTGAAAATGAGGGGAAGATAGAGCTTGTTATGATAGAGGTGCAGGTTGGTGAATATACTGGAGAGGATGATATTGTCAGGGTAGATGATATATATGGTAGGTAAATTTTAATCATTGGAGTGATTTATGACTAATTTTGATGCAAAAGAATCAAATATATTAATAACGGGTGGGGCAGGATATATTGGCAGCCATGTTGTAAAGCAGCTTTTGGAGAAAAGTAAAAGCAGAATAACAATCATAGATAATCTTTCTACAGGTAGTCAAAAAAATTTGGATACACTTTTTGATATATCTGAGGGTAGGTTAACATTTATAAAGGCAGATCTTAAGGATTTTGAGTATGTCAATGAAATATTTATAAAACATAGATTTGATACGGTGATACATTTTGCAGCGTCAATTGTTGTTCCTGAGTCTGTTGAGAACCCTATAAAATATTATATGAACAACACTGTAAATACTACCAATCTTATAAAGTCTTCAGTTGAGCATGGTGTTGGTAAATTTATATTTTCCAGTACTGCAGCTGTTTATGGTGAACCAAAGAATCTCCCCGATGATGGTATAGATGAAGAGTATCCTACTTCTCCTATAAATCCCTACGGTATGAGTAAATTGATGAGTGAGAGGGTTTTGATAGATACAGCTATGGCAAATTCAAGCTTTAAATATGTGATACTGAGGTATTTCAATGTGGCTGGGGCAGATGCAAATGATGAAAATAGTTCCTGCTCTATTCCCTCTCCAAGAATAGGTCAAAGTTTTCCAAATGCCACACATCTTATAAAGATAGCTGCAGAGTGCGCTGTAGGTAAGAGATCTAAAATGTTTATATTTGGTGATGATTACCCCACTCCAGATGGAACTGGAATAAGGGATTATATTCATGTTGATGATCTGGCATATGCACATGTTAAAGCTATAGAATATCTGGATTCAAATGAAAGTGACATTTTTAATGTGGGATATGGAAAAGGTTATTCTGTGAAAGATGTTATTTCAACCATGAAAAGAGTTACAAATAAAGATTTTATTGTGAAGTTAGCTCCCAGGAGATTAGGCGATCCTGCAAAGCTTATAGCAAACAATAGAAAGATAAAGAGAAAAATGAATTGGTATCCAAAATATGAGGATTTGGAGTTTATCTGCAAAACTGCTTATGAATGGGAAAAAAAATTGGGATGAATAGTTTTAAGTTATTTTTAGCATTTATTTGTTATATCTCTTTTTTATGGAGGAATTTTATAGATCATTTGAAGGTTATTTTATGGTTTTATTGTCTAATTTTAAATTATAAATATCTATAATTTTTGATAAATATATGAATGAAAAGATTTATATTGTATTAGTTAATTATAAAAGTTACAGAGATACTATAGAATGCATTGAAAGTCTTTTTAGAGTTCGTTATTCAAACTATCAGATAGTTATTGTAGATAACAACTCTTGTGATAGTTCTGTTGACTATATAATATCCTGGGCAAAGGGAGATATACTGCATGAAGTTGATTTTAAAAGTGAGTTTTGTCATTACACACGTAAACCTCTAGAATATATTATTTTTGATAGAAAAGATATAGAAAATATTGATATAAAAATAGATGATAGAGATCTTTATAATCCTTTAGTAATTATAAAGTCAGATTTTAATGGTGGATTCGCCTTTGGAAACAATATTGCTTTAAAGTATGCTTTAAGAAAGGGTGATTTTTCTTATATTTTGCTCCTGAACAATGATACGATTGTTAATGATGATTTTATTATTCATATGGTTAATGCATCATCTGGTAAAGAAATAGGTTTGACAGGATGCAAGATATTATGCCATGACAAATCTAAAATATGGTTTAACGGTGGGTATTTTAATGATTGGACAGGGAGGATAAAACACAAAAAAAAGGAGTTAAATATTAATGAAAGTAAATCTGATTTTATTACCGGTTGTTGTATGTTGATAAAAAGAGAGGTTCTGGAGAAAATTGGTTTACTTGATGAGAGCTACTTCATGTATGTTGAAGATGTTGATTATTCTTATAAGATAAAACAATCTGGATATATTTTGAATATTGCCCATAATGCAATTATTTGGCATAAGGTTGGGGGAAGTCAATCAAAGGAGATCTCTTATTTTGCAACATATCGTGTTATGAAAAATACATATAAATTGTTTGGAAAACTGAAAGGAGTAAAAAAAATCAGCTCATCAGTTTGTTATACTTTATCAAAAATTCTATTTATCATAAGATGTTTCTTAAAAGGGAAAAATCATGTTGCTAAATTACATTTAAGAGCTATGTGGAATCTTTTAATATTTTATTATTTTAAAATAATAAGTAGTAATGAGTTTATTGGTTATAAAAAGTGATTGTATGTTTTCTTCCAATGTATCTATTATGATGTATGTCTTAATAAACATTTGATTTTCTCCTCTTTTTGATGTAAATTTTATCTATAGAGGTAAAATTATGAAAAGACTGCCCATAGGTATTCAGACCTTTGAAAAGATAAGGAATAAAGATCTAAACTATGTTTATGTAGACAAAACCAGATATGCCTATGATCTGATAAGTAATGAAGGGTATTTTTTCCTATCTCGCCCGAGAAGGTTTGGTAAGAGTCTTTTTTTATCGACGTTAAAAGCTATTTTTGAAGGTAAGAGGGAGTGTTTTGAAGGTCTTTACATCTATGACAAATGGGACTGGGAAGATAGGTATCCAGTGATACATCTAAGCTTTGGAAGTGGTGTGTTAAATAGTAAAGAAAGGCTACAAAATAAAATAAAAAGTATTTTAAAGGA
>JAIWOA010000110.1 GCA_020217115.1 Calditerrivibrio sp.
TAAATATCTTATCAATAGAGAGTGGAAGCTCAGACTGATATATACCAGCGGAAAATTTTATGGTAAAATAGCCCAATATACTATTTACAATTGTTATTACGAGTAATATAAGAACAATGGCAAAAAACCTCTGCAAAAAGTAGTTTGCACGTGAAATAGGGTAACTTAAAACAGTAAAAGTATATTTCCTTTCTATATCTCTCCAGATGGTTATTGTACCACCAAAAGTAGCCATAAGTAACAAAATGAAGGAGTTCAACGTCAATGAGAGAGTTATTGAAATCTCCTGCAGCTGTCGCATGGAGAAGTAGCTAAAAACAGGTATAAAGAGGTGAAGGGAGATAATGGATACCAGAATAATAAATGTTCTATCAAATATAAAGGACTTTACTGTATAAAATAATAATTTCATATCATAACCTTCCATAAACTAAAAAAGGGGGCATACCCCCTTTTTTTAATTCTAAAGTAAATCTAAGAAAATAATTAATCAGCTGTACCACCAGAAACAGTTCCATTATCAGTAATTGTAACTGATGCATTTGTGCCGCTATAATAGTATATTTTACTTTCACCAGATCCTGTAGCATAAGTTTTTGTACCTTTAGCGTGGTAGTTTGATACACCATAAACGCTCCTATTGTTATCAGTACCATATTTTACCGTTACATCTTTAGATGGTTTAAATTTTATACCATCAGAAACGTTATCACTCAAATCGCTTAAAGTAATAGCAGCGTAAGAGTTGACAATAAATAGAGAAAAGATTGTAGCAATTACAAGCACTAAAATAGCTTTAACTTTCATAAACTCCTCCAAATTTTAGTTAGGATACTGAGAATTTTCTGCGTAGTATGCTTCTACCGCAGTTCTAAAATTACCGATATCACTTTTTGCTACAGAATCGTTTGCGTTCTGTCTGTACTTTGCAAACTGCGGAATTGCAATTGCTGCAAGGATTGCGATTATAGCTACCACCACGAGTAGCTCGATGAGTGTAAAGCCTTTTTTTAACTTTTCCATACATTTACCTCCTTTTAGGTTATCATGAATTATTATATGCAATTTGTATACCAAAATAAATCAGATTATGCTAACCCAAAAAAATCCCTTGAAAATCCTATAAAAGCAGCTGCAGTCCTTAAATTGCAGGGTAAATTCCATAACCTTTTAATAAATCAAAACAGACAGCTTTTGACAAAACTGTCAACAATTATTACAATTTTGTAATACCTTACACAAAATGGAGGCGGCGAGAATCGAACTCGCGTCCGAAGAACTTTCCTCAAGAAGGACTACATGCTTATTCTGTGATTGGTTGTCCTCAGTTTAGAGCCCACAGACAGGCTTAAACCTCGCAAGCCTTTGAATCTCGTCCAACACTTAAAGGCGTCATGTTAGACCAGTCTGTTTTTCGTCGCCCTTCTGACAGTCACAGACAAACCATCAGAGAGCGTCGCTGACTAAGCAGCAGCGAGAGCGTATTCGTCGTTTGCGTTTAAATTAGCCGGATTTTTACAAGCTTCCGAACTTGGCATGCCCCTCAAGCATACGGTTTCCCCGTCGAAACCTTTGCGCCCCCTGTATAATATTAGTATATAAAAATGTGTCCAAATGTAAAGAACTATTTTTTTGAAAGCTTAACATCTCTACACACATCATAACACAACCCACGATTAAACCACAAAATCAACTGCCCCAATATAGTAGATATAATTATAAACATCATTATTACTCCAAATCTGACATAAGGTAAACCCAAAGACAATCTTAATTTAACAATATCAAAAGCTGTATAAGACCACAGAATTGTAGATAAACTGAAAAAAATATGTAACACAATATAAACAAACCTGCTTCTGAAAAATAAAACAAACAAAAACATAATAATTAAAAAAGAGATAAGGTAGTCTCCTCTCCTTAAAAAATGGGCTGCAATTAAAAAATTATTGAAGATAACAATTATCCAGATAAAAAAAATCATATTAAATACCCCTTAACAGATAAAATATTTCCCACCAGCAATGTTAATAAAATATATCATTTTATGGAAAAAAAACTTGATTTTTATCAAGATGAGTATTATTATTTTTAAGTATCTATAAAAAAGGAGGTTTATTATGAGTAAAAAAGTTACAAGAAGACAGTTTATTAAAACTGCCGGTATTGCAACAGCTGCTGGTGCAGCAATGACAATTGGGGCTCCAGCAATTCATGCATCCCCTAAATATAGCTGGAAAATGGTAACAACATGGCCACCCAACTTCCCTGTAATGGGTGAAGGTGCAGTAATGCTTGCAAAATGGATAGAGGAGATGTCTGAAGGTAGGATGAAGATTCATGTATATGGTGCAGGAGAGCTTGTACCAGCCCTTGAAGCCTTTAATGCTGTAAGTGCTGGAACAGTTGAGATGGGGCATGGCGCATCTTACTATTGGGCAGGTAAATCTCCAGCAGCTCAATTTTTTGCAGCAGTTCCTTTTGGAATGAACGCTCAAGGTATGAATGCCTGGCTTTACGCAGGTGGAGGTCAACAACTTTGGGATGAAGTATATGCTGCCTTCAATCTAAAACCATTTCCAGCAGGTAATACAGGAGTTCAGATGGGGGGATGGTTCAGAAAAGAGATAAAATCTGTTGCAGATATTAAAGGACTCAAGATGAGAATCCCAGGTCTTGGTGGTAAAGTTATTACAAAACTTGGCGGTTCTTCCATAAACGTTGCTGGTGGCGAGATCTATTCTAACCTTGAAAGGAGTGTAATAGATGCCACTGAGTGGGTTGGACCTTACCATGACTATCTCATGGGATTTTACAAAGTTGCTAAGTTTTACTACTACCCAGGATGGCATGAACCAGGAACTGTTCTTGAATCTTTTGTAAACAAAAAAGCATACGATGCCCTTCCAAAAGATCTACAAGCAATTATTACTACAGCTATGTACAGGTCAAACGCATGGATGCTTGCAACCTTTGAAGCTAAGAACAACGAATACCTTCAGAAACTTATAAATGAACACAAAGTAAACCTGAAACCTTTCCCAAAAGATGTACTTGAAGCTTTCAAAAAAGCAAGTGTAGAAGTAATAAATGAAATTACAGCAACAGATCCGATATCCAAAAAGGTATACACAAGCTTCTCAGCTTTTAACAGTAAAGTTGATGCATGGTCAAAAATCTCAGAAATTCCATACTATACAAGCCTTATGTAACAAAAAAAGCGGGGTAACCCCGCTTTTTTATTTTGCCAATAGCTTTGGCAATAAAAACACCGTATCTGGATAAAATATAACAATTAAAAGTCCTATTATCTGAATAATAATAAATGGTACAACACCCCTATAAATATGTCCTATAGTTACACCCTTTGGGGCAACACTCTGAAGATAGAAGAGAGAAAAACCGAAGGGAGGAGTCAGAAAGCTTGTCTGAAAGTTTAAACCTATTAAAACCCCAACCCATAGAAGATCAAGTCCCATATGCTGAAAAATAGGCCCTACTATTGGTAATATTATAAAAGTAATCTCTATATAATCTATGAAAAAACCGGCTATAAATATAATAGTATTAACGAGTAAAAGAAACATCATCGGACTCATATTTATCCTTTCGATAAACTCTATTATGTAACTGTCACCACCAAGCCCTCTGAAAACAAGACCAAAAGCTGCTGCACCTATAAGAAGTATAAATACCATAGCAGTAAGGTTTGTCGTATCGTACATTACAGCCATAGCTTTTTTATATGTAAGTTGCCCTTTAGCCAGAGCAAGAATAGATGCACCAAGAGCTCCAACAGCTGCAGACTCCGTAGGTGATGCAATACCTGCGAATATAGAACCCAATACAGCTACAATTAAAGACATGGGCAGTAAAAATGCAAGAATAATTCTTCTGACCATATTCTCTTTACGAAACTGAGCAAGATCCTCATCCGGCATGGCAGAAACCTGATCACCTTTAAATATCGCAATAATTATAATATACAAAAGGTACAAACCAACAAGTATAAATCCCGGAATGAAAGAACCAAGATATATATCACCAATTGATATATTAAAAACACTTGCTATCAATACAAGGGCAATACTTGGTGGTATAATCTGCCCAAGTGTACCAGCAGCGCAGATTGTTCCACAAGAAAGTGGAATATTATAACCTCTTTTTACCATAGTAGGCAGACTAAGAAGACCCATGGTAACAACAGTAGCACCAACAATACCTGTAGCTGCAGCAAGCATAGCCCCAACTACAATAACAGATATGGCCATTCCCCCTCGAATTTTACCAAAGAGAAGAGCCATAGTCTCAAGCATCTCCTCAGCAATACCAGATTTTTCAAGCATAACACCCATATAAACAAACAGAGGGACAGCCACCAAAACAAAATTTGTAATACTACCCCAGATCCTTAGTGGCATAAGGTTAAACAGATCTAATCCAAAAGCAGAAATTCCATAGATCATTGAAACCCCACCAAGGGTAAAAGAGACTGGAAAACCTAAAAGCAGACATGAAAAGACAGTTATAAATAGGAATAAGGCAGACATTTTTTTCTCCTAATGATGTTTTGATTCTTTATAGTATTCTTCAGACCCTTTTAAGGTCAGGATTGCTTTAAAAAGTATCGATATCCCCTGAATTAGAATCAGAATAAAGCCAAAGGGGATCATTGCTTTTAAGATATACCTATAAGGTAAACCTCCCGGATCTGGTGAACATTCCTGAACATCCCATGATGATAAAACAAAATCCTTTGAGGTATAAATAATTAGAAGACTAAAGGGGATTAATAGGATTAAAACTCCAAGAATATCTATCACAGCCCTCTTTTTAGGAGATAATTTTGAATAAATAATATCTACTCTGACGTGGCCATTTTGCCTTAAAGTATAAGCAGAACCAAAAAGTATAATAACAGCAAATATATGCCACTCCATCTCCTGAACCCAGATTTTACTTGAACTCAAAAGATACCGTGTAATAACATCATACATTATGGTAATAACAAGTAGAGTGGTAAGCCATGCCCCAATATAGCCAAAAAAACCACTCAACTTGTCAGCAAACTTGATAATTGCTTTCATTATGCAATCCTCCTGTTCATATTTATGAAATTTTGTTTTTAGAAATGTTAAACTATATTTAATGTAATGTCAACAAAGAATATTGCTATTTTGGAATATAAAAATATAATAAAACTTACGATTTTACATTTTTCTTACAAATTATTTACCTTGTAAATCCTCCAGAGCCCTTAATATTTCTGGCAAAAGCTGTTTTTTACGAGATAACACATTAGGCAAATAGTATGAATTTTCATCTATCTGTCTATATTTTATAACTTTTTCTATAGTTTTAAATGTGGTACTAAGAAGGATACTATTTTCTGTAATTATATCTGTCACCAACAACATCGACATATGAAGACTGTTTTTATTTTTTATTATTTCCAGCTCTTTAATTAAGTCTGACTGAACTTCTTTAAGTTCATCAATGTTCACAACCTCAACCTGTCCAACACCAAAACTTACACCAAACTCAGAATATATCTTGAAATCTGTGTTTATGATATCTGATGGAGTTCTATTTTTTAAACTATCAGTAGCAGAAAAGATCTCTTTCCCATATTCGATGTAATCAAAGCCCCCGATTTGGGAGAGATCAGACAAGGCTCTTACATCATCATCTGTAGTTGTGGGAGATTTGAGAATTACAGTATCAGCGAGAATTCCTGAAGCGAGAAGTCTGGCAATCTTATTATCAATTTCAACATTGTTAATTTTAAAAAGTTGATAAACAAGGGTACAGGTACTACCCACAGGTTTAGCATAAAAATATATAGGTTTTTTCGTTTTGATAGTCCCAAGCCTATGATGGTCAATAATTTCAACTATTTCGGCAGAATCAGCCCCATCAACTGCCTGACTTAGCTCATTATGATCCATAAGGATAAGGCTATTTTCTGGCTTTTTTATTATATCAGATCTGGTTATTATCCCCACAAGCATGCCATCTTCATCCACAACGGGTAAACCTCTCCTATCGTTCCTTAACATAGCATCTTTAGCAGTTTCGGCATAATCATCCGGTTTTATGGTATCTGTAATCCCCATAATAGATTTACATGGAACAGAAAGTATAAGTCTCCTTGCCGTCTCAGCAGTATCGACATTTGAAACAAATATACTCCCATTGTAATCTGAAAAATCAAGATCAAAATCAGACTCGTTTTCCAATCCTGTAACAATTATAGCAGGGACATTTTTAGACATAGAGTACTGTATAATATCTCTCCTTTTGCTAACTATTACAATGGAGTTTTCAGCACCGATGGCATCAAGTCTCTTCACAAACCTATCGTAGGGCATGGCACCTATTATGGGAGTAGCAGAAAATTCTTCAACATCTATACTTTTGATAAAATATCCACCGATTGTCTTTAAAAAGTTTTCAAGTCTGAAGATATAAAAAGGTCTAATGGAATCATCAAAATTGGCAAAAAAGTTTGCAATTTCAAAAACACTTGCTATCCCTAAATATCTACCTGAAGAATCAACAATTGGAGTCAATCTAACACCCATCTCCTTCACATTCTTCATTACAGCAGATAGAGGATCATTCTCATTATCTGCATGAACAGATTTTGTCATAACATCTGAAACCTTTGGATAAACATCTCGTATAAAAATTGGAGGTTCTATCTGAAATTTTGAAAATATATATTTAGTCTGTGCGTTAAGATTACCACATCGCCCTGCAATATACCTACTTCCCTTATCTATCATATTCTTAAGGTAAGCATAACAGTATGCAGAGCATATGGAGTCTGTATCTGGATTTTTATGACCTATTACATATACATTTTTCATAATACACCACCAAAAAATATTATTGATATATTTTAAACAATAATATAACTTTTTCAAGATAAAATAGGTAATATATGATATAATAATATTAACGGAGAAGACAGACTATGATAGAAATTAAAAATTATGGGAAATTGGTTGTAGTAAAGATCAATGCCAGGAGAATTGACGTAAGCAATGCGGACATTTTAAACAAGAATTTAGATGAAGCATTAAAATTTGACTATATATTGCTTGATGTTGAGATGCTCGAATTCATTGACAGTTCAGGTGTAGGGATAATTATAAGTTTTTATAAAAAGATTAAAGGTAAAAAGGGGAAATTTGGACTTGTAAATGTCAATAACAGAATATTTACAATACTCAATATAACCGGTCTCTTGAAGATAATAAAGATTTACAAAACCTATGAAGATGCCAAGGAGGACTACTTTGAAACCGTCACTGAAACTTGAGCTGACGATGCCAAGTAATATTAAGCTACTACCGCTTATAGGTAATCTGGTTGAAACATTTATCTCAAATGTACGAGATGAATTCGGCAATATAGATCTTGATGATCTCGCATTCAAAATAGATCTTGCTCTCACAGAAGCCACTGCAAATGCTATGAAGCACGGAAATAAAGGAAAAGAGGATCTCCCTGTAAAAATAAAGATGGAATTTTTTAATGACGAATTGCAGATAGATGTAAGTGATTGTGGAGAAGGCTTTAGATCTGAAAAACTTCATGTAGATATCGAGGATATCCCTGAAAACCAGGATTCTGGGAGGGGGCTTTACATCATAAAGCAGTTGATGGATGAAGTTACCTATTCCTATGAAAATGGGCAGTATAGGTTTCAGATGACTAAAAAAATCAGATCAACATGAGCAGATTATTTAAAAGTATAAAATTCTTGAAATTCTTCTATCTTTGTAATATTATTGAACATGCTGTGTAAAATTCTTGTAATAGATGATGACTATGAAATACTTGATATGCTTAAAATACTCCTCGAGCTGGAAGGTTATCCTGTAGATACAGCGGTAAATGGTTTTTCTGGATTGGAAAAACTAAAAAAGACATCTTACCAGCTTGTAATACTGGATCTAAACCTACCCGATATAACAGGTGAGCAGGTATGTAAAAATATCAGAAAAAATAACAATATCCCAATACTGATACTCTCTGCAAAGGAGAGTGTCACAGATAAAGTACTTTGCCTTGAATATGGTGCAGATGACTACATCACCAAACCTTTTCAAAATATTGAGCTGCTGGCTAGAGTCAAAGCAATAATGAGGCGATGTTGTTGTTTTGATAGTGAAGAAAATTCCAGTAAAACAATAAACTATAAAGATTTTGTTATTGATATAGAAAGCATGTTGGTCTCAAGAAATGGGGCAATTATACCATTTACTCCAAAGGAATTTGAAATATTTTTATACCTTGTAAAAAATAAAGGTAAGATAGTGCAAAGGGAAAAGATAATAAATGAATTATGGGGAAAAGATAATTTATATAAATGGTCAAGAAGTATCGATGTACATATACAACATATCAGACAAAAAATAGAAAAGAATCCCCGAGGACAAGCCATATTAAAAACAATTTCAGGTGTTGGATATAAGTTAGAAGAATGACACTTATAAAAAAGTTTATCATATACTTATCAATTGCTACCACTCTTATAATACTTCCACTGCTAATGATTATATGGCATCATCAAAAACAGCTACTCTTCAGTCAGGCAAAAATTCAAGCAGAAACATTGTTTAAGATGATTGTCATTACAAGACAATGGGTTGCTGAGAATAGAAATAGAATAGAACCTGTTCCAGCAGTTGCTACAAAAGAGCTCTCCCAATATGCAGATAAAATGGCAAATTTTAGATTCAGAATAACAAGCGATATACTCGTAAATAAAGATAATGCTCCTGATCCCTTTGAAAAAATAGCACTTGAAGAGTTTAAAAAAGGGGTAAAGGAGTATTCGGAAATAATTAATGTACCCAAAATTGGCTCAGTTTTTAGATACATGGCACCTTTACATATAAATGAATCCTGTATGAACTGTCACTATTATCAGGGCTATAAAATAGGAGATATAAGGGGTGGCATTTCTGTATTTATACCACTTAAGGGTATTGAAGAAACAATTGTAGCAAACAACAAAATGTTTTATATATTTGGGTTTATTACATTTACAAGTATAATTTTTATGGTAACAATACTTGTAAATAATCTTGTGTTAAAACATATAAGGGTATTAAATGTGGCATCAAATGCTGTGATAAATAATGATTATCAGGTAAGGACAAATATAAAAACGGGGGATGAGATTGAACACCTCTCAAAAGCCTTTGATAAAATGGTTGACACTATAAGCCATAATGAAGATATTTTAAAAAAGAAATTAAGTGCAGCCATTTCAAAATATGTAGAGCTTTACAATGAGGTTAAGGAAAAAAATGTCAAACTTCAAACTTTAAACGACATGAAAACTGACATAATCGATACTATGGCACATGACCTTAGAACTCCAATGACAAAAATAATCTCCTATTCTGAAATGTTAAAAGATCCAAAGCTTAAAGAAAAACCTGAAGTAATAGAAAAAGCAATAGATGTAATTTACAAAAATATAAATCTCCTTAAAATATCTCTGGATCAGATATTGGTACTTTCCAAACTTGAGCATTCAGATATACCCATAACAATGACACAGATAAGACTTAAAGCTAAACTACTTGATATAATAAATATCTTTGAAAAAGAGATTGAGGAAAAAGAGTTAACAGTCTCAATTCATATTGATAATGATATATGTTTTCATGGAAATGAGGAGATTGTTTACCATATTTTTAAAAATATCATATCAAATGCGATAAAATATAATAAAGTTGGTGGAGAGATAGTTATATCATCCTTCGAGAATATGGAAGAGATTATTGTTGAATTTTATGATAGTGGATTGGGGATAAAAGAGGAGGAGATAAACAAGATTTCAAATAGATTCTTCAGGGGGAGCAACGTTAAAAATACCCATCAAGGGACAGGACTTGGAATGTCAATCGTATACAAGTCTGTAGAAAAACTTGGGTGGGAGATAAAAATTGAAAGCAAAGAATCTTTATATACAAAAGTCTCACTTTTTATACCCCTAATAAAATCTGATAAAAATTCATGGACAGACTAAATTTGAATACATACATTGAATTTTTTAACTTTTTCACCCTTGGTTTTTTTGGAGGAATAGGGCACTGTATATCGATGTGTCACCCTTTTGTGATATATACCTCAAGTAGATTTTCCACTAAAAAAGGTTATTTCGGTATTATAATTCCACAACTTCAATACAACGCAGGTAGAATTGTTACATATATAATGATAAGTATCATAATTTCTTATATCGGTGACATTATAAATGCTGCATCATCCCTTATGGGTATACAAAAAGGGGCTTCTATTCTGGCCGGTATTTTACTATTTTTGTACGGTTCATCAATCTTAATGAAAAGGAATATCTTTGCACCTATAGAAAGCAGAATAGCAAGCTATACGCCAAAAATTATGTCGAAACTTAACCCCAAAAACCCTTTTATGCTGGGAATATTTCTCGGTTTTCTACCCTGTGGACTACTCTACGGTGCACTTATCTCTGCCTTTGGTCTGTCTTCAGCATCAAAGTCAGTAGTAGCAATCCTTTTTTTTGGTATTGGGACATCTATACCGCTACTAATCTTTTCACTTATAGGGTCATTTCTGCAAAAAAGATACGATCTTTTTAATAAAATATCTGCACTAGTTATGATATCTATGGGTCTATATTTTATATTTGGTGGGATAAGATATTAAAAAAGCAAGATTATGGTAGCATTGTAACATAATAGGGGGTGGAGTATTATTTTAAAAACACCACCCACTATAAATTTTAGGCATATCTCTTTATTAAATT
>JAIWOA010000111.1 GCA_020217115.1 Calditerrivibrio sp.
TCAAGCTGAAAAATATAAAGATTATATCCCTTTCATTAGTAAAATAGTTAAAGTTAATCGCTATTACACGTTCTCTTAAAACGGTCGCAAATCACCCTGCTCGGTCGCATCCAAATTGCTCAAAAGTCGCAAATTACCCTGCTCCTGTAAAAACTGTTATGTTTTGATTGAAATTACTGTTATCTATCGTCAAATTTAATGTTAAATAATTTATTCCTGAACTCTTAATAATCAACTTGCCAGGCCCGCTAACATTACCTGATAATACTATGTTAGCTTCATCATATGTGTATGAAGAATTATCTATATTTTCATAAATATTCTTACTTATAATATTTTGATAGGCAACATAATATAAATATTCATCAGATCTATATTGATAATTTAGTTTTATTTTATTTTGTTTTTCTAATTCCTTTGTATATTTATCTATCTGATACCCATACACATATTCTAAAGTTAACATCCTATTTTTATCTATATCATACATCGAAGTAAGAGTTGCATATTTATTATTAAAAATATCTCCTTTATATTGATTTTCTGTTAAAAGGTAATAACCCTTAAATCTAAAATTATTTAACTTATATGTTGTTTCTTGCCCAAAATAGTCTACAAAGCCTAATTTATATCTATTATTAGATTCATTTTTATCATATAGCTGAAACTCTTTCTTATTTTTTTCTACAAAAAATCCTACAATCTTACTTATATCAATACCATATTTAAAAACATCTTCCAATTTCATATAATTTGAAGTTTCAAATTTTTTGTAATATTCATACTTATTGTAATTTAACATAAAACTAACTTTATCATCCCTCGAAATAAAATAGTTTTGTGACCTTTCCCAATCCCTATCATTTAAACTTTTTATTGTACCTTTGAGATCTTTTATATCATCTGTTATTTTACCTATCTTCTTAAAGTTTTTTTCATCAACAGAAAATTCAGTTTTTTCGTCGTACTCTAAAAGCATTTTTATATCTAACTTAGGTATTTTTAGTGAAATCTTTGACTTTATATTGTGCAAAAAGTAATCTTCATTTTTACCATCTTCAACTAAAAATGGTATACCGGGTGAAAAATATTTATCTTCTGCATAATTAAGCTGATATTTAGATAGATCAAACTTTAAATATATATCTCCAAGTCTACCAAAGTAGAGATCCCTCTTGAACTCACCCATAAAATAAAGTCTATTAATTTGCTGAGTACTTTGATAAGTTTCATTATCAATCCTACTAAAATACCTATAGTCAACTCCTATACCTGTATATAAATCTATCGTTCCTGCAGAGTGAACAACATTTTGAAAAATAATTATCATAAAAAAAAGTAAAAATAATCTTTTATTTTTGATGGCAGTCATTGCATAACTTATCTAAAGAATTTGTTAGTAATTTAAAATTAGACTCATGTGGGTCATGACATGTTGTACAAGTCATTGTGTTGTTATATAATTTAAGCTTACCAGATATTTTCCCATCTGGTCCTATTTTTGCAACTATTTTTGTCTTATTATTACCAATAACTTTAGACGTAAAGCTATGCCCATAGTTATTATCATGCTTTGTCATTTCATGACAACTTAAACACAAATCAACTATTGAAGACACATTATAATCTATTTCTGATGAATCAATTATACCATCAGAACCAATATATATTGTAGAACTAATATAATCACTATAAGAGCTTTTTTTATCTAACTTCCACACTGAAACTGTATTTTCAGAATTTCTCAGCTTGTGACAAAATATACAGTATAAACCTTTGTTTGTTCCGTTGTTTCGAAAAAGATTTGCATGAGGCTTATTATTGGCCCAAATCGGTTTCAAAACAACAATAAAACAAAAGAAAAAAATCATCCACAATAAAGATCTCATAAATTGTATTTACCATAAAATTATTTTTTATGACACTCTTCACAAAATTTACTATAATCAGTTGATCTAAGTAATTTTTTAACATCTTTTGTGTAACCTGATATTGTAGAACCTTTTTTGTGAGGATCGTGACAAGTAATACATTCAACTTTATTATTAACTAATTTGTAAGTTCCAGTTTGCCCAACCACATAATTCCCCAATAAATTATTATTTAGATTTGTGTCTACTCCATACTCAACTCCTATAGGGTGGTTTGCTTTTGAGTAATCTATATCGAGCCTACCCATAAAAAAACTAGAAAAATAGTTAGCGGTAAAACCTGTCGTCTCTGACATCCCATCATGGCAGGTCATGCATGCTTTAGAAATAGGATTTATAGATGAATCTTGAACACCATCAAGTGTATTTGAAGGACTAACATAAGCTTTATAAGCTACACCATCATCATAAACATTTGATTCATTCCATAAAGGGATGAGATTACCTGCATTATGGGGCTTGTGACATGGCGCACATGGAGTATCTTTTCGATCAATACGAACAAAATTGTGGGGACCCCACCTTCCAGATCCATCATCTGCGTGACAATTATACACAGCACAAGAGGAAGCAAATGAAATATTATAAGTTATCAATGCCATAATAAAAGATAACAATACTCTAACCATAAAAATACCTCTTCTGTCTAATAAAGATGGTTATATATAAAAAAAGGGGGGAGGACACCCCCCAACCATAATTTTATTAATTTAATTGTTATGGCAACTTTGACAAAGAGTAGCTGCAGAAGCTCTTAAGAAATCTGGATAGTTACTACCATTACCATCATCTTTTCCATGTGGATCATGACATGTAGCACATTCTAATTTATCATTAGTTGTACCATAAAACTTAAAACCTGCACTTTTAACCGTTGCAAGAGCCTTAAGTGAAGTATTTACACCCTGAGTATAAACAATTGATATTGGATGCTGCCCACTTGCATTATTTGTATAGTCTAACTTTAAACCAGTGGTTATTGTGGATTTTGGACTATACAAAGTTGTTAAGTTTGTGCTTGTAGCTTCAACCATTCCATCATGACAAGCCATACATGCTTTTGATATGTCCCCTATTGTACTTGATGGTGTAGCATTAAGAGCATCTGTAGGAGAACTATAAGCAGCATAAACAACATCATCAAATTGGTTAGCATCATTCCATAGAGGAATCAATGTACCAACATTATGGGGTTTATGACAACCACTACATGCTGTTGTACCAAGGTTATTTCCAGCACTAGAAAAATCATGTGCTGTACCACTAATCGCAGCATATATTAATGCTGGCACCGATAATGCAGCTAAAATTAATAAAAACTTCTTCATAATAACCTCCTATATTATGTATTGAAATTTTACATAGCACAAAAGATGCCAATTTATATCTAAGATATAATACATAAATAACAATGCTTTTTGAGGATTATAAAAAAACTTTTTGTCAATTATGTTTTTTTCATACAAAACCCATAATATTTGTTTATATTATTGACACATTTTAAAACATCTTGACACATTTTTGACACATTTGAAACAACATTACAAACAGTTATGTCTCAATATCAATATCATACTTTTCAATTAACCTATATAAAGTTGACCTACTAATATTTAAATATTCTGCAGCAAGTGACTTATTTTGATTTGTTTTTTTTAAAGCCTCTAATAAATCCTCTCTGATGCTTCCAGTATACCTATAATTGGAAAATACCTTTATAAAGCCACCTTTAGAGTCAAGTATATAAAGTTTGTCTTTTATTAATATACAATCAGAAATAACTTCATCTTTACCAAAACTCAATGATTTAAGGTGAGTAACATTTACAAGCTCCACAGAATATGACTCAACAACAAATAATATACTAATTGTAAAAATAACAAAACTATTTTTTATCACTATTCTCATGATTTATTGTTCCTGGTTTTAAGAAGTTTGGTATGTAAAATTCTTTATATTTATTAACCATTCCAACTACTTCATTACTTAGAATTTGCACAATTCTCTCCTCTTTATAACCTATTTCTGATAGTGGAAGATAACTTTGTTGTAGAGTATTAGAATGGCACTCATCACAACTAATAGGTTTTTTAGAAACATTTCTATGAATAAGTTTTAGACCCTGACTCTTTTTATCTGATGAGATCTCAGATATAACTTTCCTGAACTCTTCAACAAATTTATTTTTAGAATCCGAATCATATCTTTCATATTTGCCTTCAATATATTCCAGTGGTAGTAACTTGTTTTCGCTATTACTGAGATATGCTTTTATATTACTATTTTTCACTTCTTTACCATCTTTTTTATTATACCATATAAATTTTTTGTTTTTTTCTAACCTTATATGGCAAACTTCACAACTAAAAAAATCACTATGCATATTTAAGAATGCCCTAATGGCTTTATTTTTGTCGTGTGGAATATCCCCATGACATTTTATACAAAGGTTGAAGTTGTCATGAATGACTTCATTACCAACATGATGGAAGTGATTTTCCAAGTCTTCTTGCTTTATAACTTTATATCCTAAGTTATATTCAACCATCTTTTTTTCCTTCACCATTTCTTTAAATAGCTTCTCCTCTTCAGAAATTATATCTTGAGAATGTTGCATAGGTTTTTCAAAATGCCATATATGAGTAACAAGCACGTATACAATATATGAAGAATATACCAATATAACTATTCCTATTAAAGCATAAACCTTCTTTATTAGGGAAGACTTATTTCCACTCATATCTTCTCTCCTTCATCTGATTCTTGTTCTGCAAAGTAATTTGCTACCATAGTTTCATATTCCATCATTCTTTGTTTGTATTCATCATCATTAACTTGCAACTCTGGAAACTTTTTTACCAATTCATTTATCCTTTCCCATTCAAGATAATACTCGTGTTTCATTATATCTTCAGGTAAGTAACCTGTCAAAAAAAGAGGGGACATAGGAAACTTATCATAATTTACATGGGCATTGTACATATGCCATACGAGAATAACAGATGCAGCAAGGAGAGCTTCATCTGAATGAGCTATCAGACTTATATTAATAACCCAGCCAGGGAAATATTGAGTTGATAAAGTTTCAAACCATAATATCCATCCCGTAAAACCCAAGACTGGTATACCCCAAAAAACAGCCCAGTAATCAAATTTTTCTCTCCAATGGAATCTTTCATGTTTAGGCTTTTCATCTGTTATAAATAGTGCATACTTTAAGAATTCAATAAAATCCTTGATATCTTTTACTCTAGGGAACATAGGTGAGTAATATATAAACTTCATCATACCTTTAAATGAAAAACTTTTTTTACTTAATGACGGTATCAAGTAGTATTTGAAAAGATTTCTGAAAAGGTAGTACCAGTGAAAGAAAAATAAACCAACCATTGTTAATCCTGCAGCTCTGTGTATTATCGTTGTTACTTCAGGTCCCCCCATAAATTTCATTACAGTCTTGGCCCAATCATAGTAGTAGAATTTTAGTGGAAACCCAGTCAATATCAATAAGATAAATGTTGTCATTAAAATAAAATGCTGATATCTTTGACCATGTGATAATTTTAAATAATATTTTTGTGATCCTTTTATTTTTACAAGCGGTAAACAATTCATTATTTCCTCCTTTTTATATTAGGGAATATTTCTCTAATAAGTTCTAAAATTAATAAAATAGCTAAGGGGAAATATGCCCCTAAAGTTAATGCTGTAAAGCCTAAAGCAGTGTAATATTCATATGGATATAGATCTTTATTTATTACAACATGCATTCTTACCCCACCTATCGCTGGTTTAGCATCAGGGTGGCAACCCGTTTTAGCACATGTTTTCCACCTATCTTTTGAGTAAATCGAGGAATTAGGATCTTTGTAGCTTCTTATAGAATGTGCTGATTCATTTTCTTTTACATGACAGTCTATACAATCTGGAGATCCCTTATAATCAAATTCTGCAGCTTTTCCATGAAAGGTATCTTTGTAGGTTGCTATAGCATTTTTTAATTTATGCTTTGATAGCATTTCATTATTAGCATGACACCTTTCACACATTCTCACAATCTCTTTATTATTTTTACTCGCGTGGAGTCTATGACTTACATGATTGTAAAAATATTTTATGAATTTTGTATCTTTATGACACAAATTACATCTCGCAAGAGCTTTTGGGCTTTGCCCTTCATCTGTAATATCTTTAAATATTTGAATAGGTTTAAATAATGGATTATTATGACAATCGGTACATTTTGGGAAGAAATCTGAATTAGCATTTCTCAGGAGTGGGTATTTATTATTATGAACACTGTTCATAATAGCATCTTCTACATTTTTATGAGAAAACCTTTTATCCTCTGTTGGCTCTGTTATATGACATTCATTTAAACAATTCACCTTAGTGTTTTCCTCATGTGGAATCTTGGTTATCCCACTATGACACTCTGAGCATTTTACTCTCCCATGTACTGAAGAATGAAATAACGAATCATTAATATAATAAATCCTTGACTTCCCCTTCTCATCGATCCTTGAAAGAGTTCTGTACTTGTGGCATAATAAACAATTTTCATCATCCAGAGCATAGGAAATGAAAGGGGACAATAAAAACAAAATAAGCATATTTACAAAGAAAAAATGCATAAAACCTCCTAAAAAAATTATTTTAAATGGCATAACAAACATATATCATAACTGTCTAAGTTTGAGCGTACTCTCCTTTTATTTTTCAATTGATTGAGAGATTTTTCCTCAAAATTATGAGGATAATGACATGTTACACATATTAGTTTATCATTTTCTCCAAGATAAAAATTTATATTCTTTTCTTTATATTTTTTCTCAATAAAATACTTTGAAAAACCAGATACATATTTACTGATATGATCAGTACCAGTTGGATGTACCCCTTTTATTTGATGACAACCGTTACACACCTTATCAGGGTCACCTTTCAATGTTTTTATTGCTGCATTGTAGTCGTAATCTATTTTAGGAGTAGCTATATGACAAACTGTGCATGTTGAATAGTTTATGTTTCCTTCAATATCAATTTGATAGTGTGGATTAAACTTCTTAAAATTTTCAACTTTATGACAATTAAAACAAAAATTAACACTATTCGTAAAATTTCTCAACATTTTGAAGGACCTTATATCAAAGTTTTCACAGTTTTTCTGGTTAAACACATGACATGTTATACAGACAACCTTGCCATCTCTTAAAGGAAACTCGTTATCAATTTTTACAAGATCATTTTCTAAGTATTTGAAATTAGAAGCATGTGTGTGTACAGAAAGCGTTCTACTGTTATGACACTTGAGACAGATCTCTTCGTCGTAATTTATTGATAGATTATCAAAATGACAATAAGTACAGTTATCTTTACTCAAATGTACGTTGAAAATAGATAAATTATCATTCATTGCAAATAAATTAAGTACAGTTATTAAAATGATTATTGTTAATAAAAGCAAACTTTTTAAATTCATGTTTAATCTCAATCAAAAAATATGCCATAAAACTTAAACGAATATTTACAAATATTTTAATATATAACTATATTAACTTCTATATAGTCAGTTTATATTTTTGAAATAACTATTTGGTAGATATATCATTGTATATATTAGGCATATAAATATATTTATATCTATTATTTTTTTAAATTAAATATATATTAATTCAATGAAAGATATTAGTGTAATCTTGTTTCATCATTGCACAATTTTTCCTAAAAAATGTCTTATTTTGTTTATTCAAATTATTTGCTTAACTAATCATTAGTTAATAATAAATTATTATCTTTTTTTTATTTGATAGTTATATATTGTTTCAAGTTTTTGTAACACAAATGTCTTACCATTGTTCAATTTTATAAATATAATCATATATTTTCAATAAAATTTCATATAAAAAATCTATATTAAAAAAAGTTTATTTTTGTAAACATAAATAATCTCAAAATATATTAAATATATTCCTTGACATAAAATTATAATTGTAAATAACTGAGAGTTGTATATAGTTATTTTAATAAAAAAGTAAAAAATACGACAAAACAGAGACATTTTATGATAAATGAAAAATATCTCAAATGTTAAAATAAACATTTTAAGTGTCAAACCTATGTGTTTATTAAAAATTTTCCCACTTGACCTAATCTACAATAATATGTAATATCCCCTGATGAAAGAGATAATAGAAGCCTATGAACGAATCAAGCCATATATAAAGTATCTTCCGCTATACTATTCCCATAATTTTTCTGAACCTTTTGGGGGAAATATCTATTTTAAGATGGAAAATTTACAAAGAACAGGCTCTTTCAAACTTCGAGGGGCATTAAATGCTATCTTAAAAAATGAACATAGATGTAAAAATGGAGTAATAACTGCTTCTGCCGGAAATCATGCACAGGGGGTAGCCTTTGGTTGTTCTCTTCTATCAATACCAGCTGTGATAGTAATGCCAACGATAACTCCTTTAGTAAAGGTTGAAAATACAAAACGTTACGGAGCAGATGTCATTTTATATGGGAATTCCTATGATGATGCATATTTAAAAGCTATTTCCTTATCAAAACAGAAGAATATGTTTTTTATCCATCCCTTTAATGATGAGGATGTCATAAATGGTCAGGCAACTATTGCCTATGAAATAGTAAAAGAAAAAGATGATATAGACTCTATTATAGTTCCCATAGGTGGTGGAGGATTAATTTCAGGAATTGGTAAATTTATAAAAAATGTTAACAAAAAAATAAAAATAGTTGGTGTTCAGGCTGAAAATGCTGCTTCAATGTACAATTCTATAAAAAAGGGTAGTCTTATCAAGTTATCCAATTCCAATACCATTGCTGAGGGGATTGCAGTAAAGGAACCTGGAGATATCACATTTAAATATTGCAAGGATTTTGTTGATGAGATTATTCTTGTATCTGAAAACGAGATCGCCTATGCCATTTTACAGTTTATAGAAAAATCAAAGCTGGTAGTAGAAGGGGCGGGGGCATCAACCCTTGCTGCTATTTTATCAAGGAAGATAGATGTATATGGAAAAAATGCTGTCCTCATACTCTCAGGTGGGAATATAGATGTTAACCTACTGACAAGGGTATTTTATAAAGGTATGGCAACTACTGGTAGATTCCTCGAATTGAGTGTTATATTAAAGGATATTCCAGGTTCTCTCGCCAATATAACAAAAGATGTAGCAGACCTTGGGGCAAATATTTTGGATATAAGGCATTTCAGGTATGATACTAATCTTCCTGTTGGCACAACAAAGGTTATCTTTCATCTTGAAACTAAAGGTATTGACCATATAGAAAATATAATAAAAACACTTTCAGAAAAAGGTTATGATGTAGACACTTATGGAGAGTAATTTTTGGGATGAGGTATTAAAATCTCTTGAGAAATCTTTTTCCCCACAGGTTATACAAACCTGGTTTAAACCCTTAAAAATAAACGATATGAGGGGAGATGTTATTTTTATAGAAGCCCCAAATAAGTTTTATAAAAATTGGGTTGAAGATAAATATCTTGAAGAATTAAAAAAAATTTTCAAAGATGAATTTAACATCTTTTCTGATATTAAAGTAATTATTGGAAACGAACTTACAAAACAAACAAATGAAACACCCAATGAAAGCAGTTCTATAAAATCTCCTGTAACCTATCAGGGTAGCTCTACGAATTTAAACAAGCAACACACCTTTGAAAGCTTTGTTGTAGGCCCCTCAAATCAGTTCTCCCATGCAGCTGCCATTGCAGTGGCAGAGGGATATTTTCAAACCTACAACCCTCTTTTCATATACGGGGGAGTTGGTCTTGGGAAAACTCACCTGATACACGCCATAGGTAATAAAATCTTAGAAAAATTTCCAAAATTAAAAATTTTATATATTTCCAGTGAAGCTTTTACAAATGAGATGATATATTCGTTAAAATCTAAATCGATGGACAATTTTAGGGAAAAATATAGAAATATTGATCTGTTACTTTTTGATGATGTTCAATTTTTAGCTGGAAAAACACGCAGTACAGAGGAATTTTTTTATACATTTAACACACTTTATGATATGCAAAAACAGATAGTTATAACAAGTGATAAAGAACCCAGTGAGATCCCTGATCTTGAAGAAAGGCTAAGGAGTAGATTCTCCTGGGGATTATTAGCTGATATACAACCCCCTTCGGTAGATGAAAAGATAGCTATTATTTTAAAAAAATCTGAAGAAATGAATATATATATAAACAATGAAGTAGCAGCCTACCTTGCTGAAAATTTAAAAGGTAATAATATAAGAGATCTTATAGGAGCTCTTATCCGTCTTAATGCCTTTTCCACATTCCACAATAAACCTATTTCAATAGATCTTGTAAAAAAATCACTGGATAAATTTATGTTAAAAAAAGATACTATAGTAACTTCAGAATCTATAATAGATGCTGTTTGTAGCTACTTTAATTTAAAAATAGGAGATTTGAAATCTAAAAAAAGAAATAAAAGTGTATCTTTTCCAAGGCAGATTGCAATGTATATTTTACGCGACAAACTAAATTTATCCTTACAGGAGATAGGTGATGAATTTGGAGGTAGAGATCACAGCACAGTTTTACATTCTATAAATAACATACAAAGTAAAATAGACAATGAACCTGAATTAAAATCGATAATCAATTCTATTAACAGAAAATTAAACAAATAATC
>JAIWOA010000001.1 GCA_020217115.1 Calditerrivibrio sp.
ATAAATTTATAATTTCTGCCATCTTTACCACACCGTTATTACTCGGAATGCTGTCTCATATCTTTAATATCGAAATATTCAAAATATTTATGAATAATTATCTGCAGCTATTTTTTGCAACTATTGTTCAATTTTATTCTGGTTACCCTTTTTATAAAGGGGCATATAATAACCTGAAGACATTTGGTGCAAATATGGATGTACTGGTATCCCTTGGTACCTCAGCAGCTTATTTTTACAGCTTATACAATATGTTCAACGATGGGGATCTTTATTTCGAGACCTCAGCCACATTAATAACATTGGTTCTCCTTGGAAAATTCCTCGAAGCAAGGGCTACTGGTAAAGCCTCTGATGCCATAAGGAAGCTTTTAAATCTTATTCCACCCACTGCTAAAGTTGAAAAAAATGGAAATGTAGTTGAGCTATCTGTAAATGAGATTGCAAAGGGGGATATTTTGCTCATTGGCACCGGAGACAAGATACCCCTTGATGGTCTTATTGTAAGTGGGGAGGGGTATATCGATGAATCTGCAGTTACAGGGGAAAGTATACCTGCCTCAAAAAAAGCTGGAGATACTGTCATCGGTGGCACAATCAATTTATCCAAAAGTTTTAGAATGAAAGTTACAAAAGTTTCTGAAGAAACACTACTTGCACAGATTATCAAAATAGTTGAAAATGCCCAGACATCGAAGGCATCTATACAGAGATTTGCAGATAAGGTCTCCTCCTACTTTGTTCCTTCAGTAGTTTTAATAAGTCTCTTATCTTTTGCAATATGGTATTTTTCAACCAACAATTTTACATCTTCTTTCATGATAGCTATTTCCGTATTAGTCATATCCTGCCCCTGTGCATTGGGATTAGCTACCCCTACATCAATAATGGTAGCAAGTGGCATAGGCTCTAAAAATGGGATTTTATTTAAAAATTCTGAAGCAATCGAGAATATAAGTAAAGCAAGAACAATAATATTGGATAAAACAGGAACTATTACAAAGGGTAAACTTTACGTTGAACATTTTGAAAATATTTCAAATTTTCAGGATTCTACCATTTTATCTATAGCCTATAACCTTGAAAAGTATTCATCACATCCCATTGCAAAGGCGATAACAAAATTTTCTTCTGAAAATAATGAGGAGATTTATCTGGAAAATGTAGCTGAAATAGCAGGAGAGGGGATTGGTGGGGTATGGAATGGCTATCATCTATTTATAGGTAAAAATAAGGAAGCTTATGGAGATGAAAAGATTAATGTTGGTTTGTTCATAAATTCAAAACTATCTGCATACTTTCTATTGTCAGATCTGATAAGAGAGGATGCTGCTGATGAAATAAAAAAACTTTTGTCTATGAATCTTGATATATTTATGTTGACTGGAGACAAAGGGGATATTGCAAAAGATATTGGAAAAAAGATCGGAATCCCACCTGAAAATATTATTTCTGATGTTTTACCTACAGAAAAAGCAAAGTATGTAGAGGAGATTAAAAAGAAAGGGGGGTTAACAATCATGGTTGGGGATGGTATCAATGATGCTCCAGCTTTAGCTGTGGCTGATATCGGTATAGCAATGGGGAGTGGTACTGATATAGCAATTGATGTGGCTGATGTTGTACTTGTTAGAGATGAGCTAAGTTCTATATATAAGGCTATAGTACTTGGGAAAAAAACATTGGAAAATATAAAACAAAATCTCTTTTGGGCATTATGCTACAATGCAATAGGTATACCTCTGGCGGCAACAGGTATGTTAAATCCAATAATAGCTGGTGTAGCAATGTCTTTGAGCTCTGTATCTGTAGTAACAAATGCACTCAGATTACAACGTATTTACTATAAATCATTAAAATAGAGAAAAAGGGGTATATATGGAAAAGATTGATCTAAAAGTAACTGGTATGAGTTGCAACCATTGTAAAATGGCTGTGGAAAAGGAAGTATCAAAGATTAGTGGGGTTTACCTTGTTGTAGCATTTCCAAAGGAGAACAAAGTAACCATTGAATATGATGGGAATAGTTCTACCCTTGATGCTATTAAATCAGCAATAGATGAAGCTGGTTACTCTGTGGAGTAGGTATTTTTTATGAAACATGAAGCAATGATCCCGAGGTTAAAAAAGGTTGAAGGTCAGATCAGGGGTTTAATAAAAATGATTGAAGAGGAAAAATATTGCATCGATATACTTCAGCAGATCTCAGCATCGATAGGTGCATTGAAGTCTATTTCAGTGGAGATAATGAAAAATCATATCAATAGCTGTGTAAAAAATGCTATCCTGAATGGTTCGGACGAGGAGAAGATTGAGGAGTTAACAAAAACGATATATAAATTCATAAAATAAACTTATAAAAAGAAGGTTTGTTGTTAACACCTTGATTTAGGATGTTACATAAATCAGCACTCAAATTTTGTATTTGTAACTTCCAATAGTTTTTTCAAAACCTCTTTAATAGCTTCATCTACTACTTTGTAACAGACAGTTGTACCTGTTCTGTCACATTCCAGAATACCTTTACTCTTTAATATGGCAAGATGCTGGCTCGTTGTAGCCTGTGGAATCTGGAGGTTGGTACATATTTTAGATACATTACATTCATTATGCATAAGTCCAAGAACAATTTTTAGCCTTATGGGGTGTCCAATTACCTTGAATTTTTCAGAATAATCTTCTAACCATTTCTTATCCATAAATACTCCCTAATCAGTTATTTTCTTTATACAAAACCATAGAATGCGACTGGTGAAGAGGTGTCACCGTAAGTTCCCCTATCTGCACATGCTCTGGAAGCTTTGCAGTAAAAACCACAAGTTCGGCTATATCCTCTGCTGTAAGAGGTTTTATCCCCTGATAGACCTTCTTTGCCCTTTCATGATCTCCGTGGAACCTCGTATTGCTAAAATTTGTTTCGGTCATACCTGGAGCAATATTAGAAACTTTTATCGGCTTATCTACGAGATCCATTCTCATGCCATCTGTAAGAACTCTTACTGCAGCCTTAGTAGCACAATAAACTGCCCCATTTGGGTAAGCTCCGAGCCCTGCAATAGAGCCTATATTTATAATATGTCCATTTGTACCATTTGATAGCATTACATTTGCAACATATTTTGAAAAATAAAGCAAACCCTTTATGTTTGTATCTATCATAGTATCCCAGTCATCAAAATTACCTTCATAAAATTTATCCAATCCAAGGGCAAGACCAGCATTATTCACAAGAATATCTATCTTTTTCAATTCCTCCGGGATGGAATCTATGAATCTCTTCACATTATCCCTGTCTCTGACGTCAACTTTTCCGAAAAAGGTTTTATCCACTCCAAGTTTTTCGTTTATTTTACCTAATTTTTCAATACTTCTTGCACAGAATATCAGATTTGCCCCCTCCCTCGCAAAAGCATTGAGACATGCCTCCCCTATACCGCTTGAAGCACCACTAACAAGAACATTTTTACCCTTCAAAGAACGATAGTAAGACATATCATACCCCTTTCATTCTATTATTTATCTTATATACCTCTGTTAGTATCTCTGCAACAGCTTTATAGAGAGTTTCAGGTATCTCTTGAGATATATCAAGCTTGTATAAAGCTTCAAGAAGGTCTGGATCCTCTTTTATAGTAACATTATATTCCTTTGCTTTTTCCAGAATCTTTTCTGCTATAATACCCCTACCCTTTGCAACTACTTTAGGAGCTTTATCCTTTTCTACGTCATATCTGAGGGCTGTAGCTTTTTTATTCATTTTCCATTCTTTCCAGAGAGTATTTGTATGCATTATATATCTTTTCTATATCATCAACGGAGTGAGCAAAACTTATTGCACCTCCGGAATGCATTGTATAGACACCATTTAATATCATCAAAATCTTAAAAAGATTCTCCTTTTCACTATCAATATCTCCCAAAAAAGTAGATGGGCAGATTCTATTAATATTTTCAGAATTATAAAAATGTATTGCAATCATAGAACCAAAACCTGAAACGAAAGCTTTTATATCTGTTTTAGAAAAGAGATTGGAAACTCTATCCCTCAGTTTATCACCCATCTCATTCAGCTTAGAATAATCAGCACCCTTTAAAACTTTCAAAGTTGCAATTCCGGCAGCCATTGTAACTGGATGGGCAGAAAAAGTTCCACCACCTGTAATTATATCCCCATTTTGTATAATGGACATTACATCCCTTCTGCCACCATACAAACCTATTGCAAATCCACCCCCAATAATCTTTCCCATGGTGAAAAGATCAGGTTTGATCCCTATTATAGGGTAAATACTACCATACCTGAATCTGAATCCAGTTATCGTTTCATCATAAATAAGCAAAGTCCCATTCTCATCACAATATTTTCTTATGGTTTTCAGGTATTCATTTTCTACCTTAATTCCTCCACCAGCCCCCAATATCGGCTCAAGAATAATTGCTGCAATCTTCATTTTAAATCTATCTAAAATCTCAATGGTTTTTTCAACATCGTTAAAAGGTAACGATATTACCCCATCCTTAAACCTTGAATATGGAGGTTTTACATCAAAGGATAAATCTGTGTTTCCACCATGCCATCCACCCTCTATCTTTGCAACTATATCTCTACCTGTGAATCTTTTAGCTACCCTTGTAACATACATAGTTGCTTCTGTACCAGAGGTGCAAAACCTCATAAGCTCCATCTCAGGGACAGCTTCTTTTATCAGCTCCCCCAATTCACCCTGCCATCTATGCAAAATACCCATCTGCAACATATCACCTGTAACTTTATTTATCGCTTCTCGAGCTGATGGATTACAGTGGCCTAAAATATTTGCATAATGACCCATCCAGATATCCAGAATCTCAATATCATCAACAGTATATATTTTTGAGCCTGAACCCTTAGAGACAACAATGGGGAATGGCTTATAAAATCTTATATCATGATTAACACCCTTAGGAAAAAGATCTTTATTGATATTAAAAATATCTAACGATTTCTTAAATCTTTCCGTATACTCTTTAAATATCTTCTCCATTTTATACTTTCCCGGAAGATATATTTTTAAATCTTAATGCATTTTTTGGTGCAATTGCATCAACAACATTGCAAAATGAGACGGCAACCTCTTCAGCATCATTTAGTTCACTAATTGTATCTGCAATCTTAACCAAGATCTTATCTTCGTAATTGTAGTTTAATTCCTTCGATTCTGGAGTTAACCAGAGTGGACTCCTACCATAAAGCCTGAAGTAAGACTTACCACCATACACAATTGGGTAAAATGGGGCAAGACCTTGAATATCTGGCAGATCCAACGTCACCATACCTATCTGGGCATCATTTATCTCTTTTAAAAACCTTTCTTTGTACCATGTCCTATTTATAAGCTCAATAAAGAGATCATAATTCTTAAAGGTATCTTTTAATTTTATTAAATATTCCATATTATTTTTACATCCATTAAAACGGTAACTAAAATCAGCTAAAAATCCATAAAATCTATCCGATTCAATTATTGGGGAAACAGCGATTAGAAAATTCTTTATATCCTCAATATTATATTTACCCTTTAAAAATATATGGGGCAGTTTTATAGAAATCCTACACCTACCTTCAGTTCTATCAAATATATTCTTTATTTCACCATAGGATGGTACTTTGTAATATGTGTAGGTCAATTCCAGAAAGTTAAAATGATTACAGTAAAAATTTAAAAGATCCTGCTTTTTCATTGAATTAGGATAAAATTTCCCCATCCAATCATCAAACTTATATCCACTTGTTCCTAAATAAATATTTTTATTATTTATTTTCATGTCTCTCCCTTATAAAGCTCATTAATAGTATTTTTTGATAAATAAATCAATAATTTTCAGTTTACAAAAATTTTAATCAGAAATCTACAATGAAATATTCTAAAATATATCCCCTTCTGAATCATCTTCAATATCTAAGTTTAATAGAGATTTTGTCCTGTATGAAACGATCTCTATATAGTTTTCCAGATCATTTTTTTTTATGCTGTTACTTGTGGGAACCTTTAACACTTTTACAACCTTTTCATAGTTCCAGAGGTTTAACGTTATCAAATCACCTTCTTTAACAGTATAAGAGGGTTTTACTGCTTTACCATTTACAAAAACTGCCCCTTCAGATGAAACCTCATTGGCCAAGCTTCTCCTTTTTATGACAAAACAGACCTTTAAAAACTTATCGAGCCTCATCAATAGGGTATATATCTAATAAATATTTCAGATCTATTTTTATCAAGCCAGGATTGGTATACATCCTTGTACCTTGTCTCCATAAGAGCAGACAATATAGTTTCTCTCTGTTCTTTACTTACATCATATTTACTTTTGATAGACTCAACATAAAAAAACTTAACATCTTTATCAGACTCTACCTTGATATACTCCTTTATTTTTGCATCCTTAAGTCTTTCCCTTATATCTTTTGAAAGCTCTTCAATACTTACAAATCCAAGATAACCACCAGACTTAGCAGTTTTATCCTCAGAAAATTCCGATGCAGCAGAAGCAAAACCTTTCTCTTTTATAGCATCTATTACCTTTGAAATATTCTCCTTATTTTGAATCAAAATATATCTCAGCTCATATTTGTCACTTAAACGTAAAGTCCCATTATTCTCATCGATATATTTTTTTATATCATTGTCTGTAATAACAACAAGCTGATTAATTACACGACTTTTTATGCGAGTGACAAGTATATCCATCTTTATCTGCCATCTATACTGAGCAAGTGTTATCCCTTCAGATTCCAGAGCTCCCTGCAAATCGGTTTCTGTAATATTATTCCTTTTCAGGATATCTTTTATTGCATCATCAGCTTCCTTCTCAGAAACCACCACATTATACCTCTTACCAATTTCCTCCAGAGTGTATTGCTCCACAAGAAAGTCCAACACATTTTTATAATATGTCTTTATTGACTGGGATCTCTTCTCTTCATCCTCTATAGAATATATCTCCTTCACCTTTTTGGGGTTAAAGGACTCTACTTCGTACTGTGTGATTATTTTACTTCCAACGACAGCAAGGATTCTATTGATAATCTCACTTTTTACTGTTGGTGCTATTATCAGCATTGAAATCAAAATCAGGATTAACTTCGATCTTAACATTTTTCATCATCTCCTTAAGATATTCCTCTAAAAATTGATCTTTTTTGGCATCAATAAGTTCATCATAAAGCATCTCTTTTACATCTTCAAAACTTGGGTTCTCAGATAAAATTATGTCTTTAAGTAGAAATATATGATAACCATATTCTGAAGAGATCAATTTACTCATCTCACCTTTTTTCATATGTTTTATAACATCAAATACTGGAGGGAAGTTTTCGAGATCAATAACACCCATATCTCCACCATTTTCAGCTTCTGGACCAGTGGAGAATTCTTTGGCAACATCTTCAAATTTTTTCCCACTTTTTATTAGTTTGTAAGCCTCTTCAACCTTTAATTTATCCTCATTTACAATCTGTAAAATATGATAATATGTTTTACCAGTTCTGCTTTTTATAAATTCCCTGTAATAGGCAAGTAGATCTTCATTTGTAATCTTGAGATAATCTTTCAGTTTGGAGTTTAGAAATTTTTGGGCAATGAGCTTTTCTTCCATCAGTTTTTCTGAAGCTTCATTGCTATCCTTATCAACATTTCCATTATTCAATTTTTTGTACACATCTTTAACGAGTTTTTTATCCAGACTAATTTTAGCTTTTCTTGCTTCAGCTACCAAAAGCTTATGTTTTATAAAACTATCCAGTATCTCTTTTTGAAATTCCTTGTCATTAAGAGTGGCAGGCTCCACTTCAGGTATCTCAAAAAATACAAACTCAACAATATCTTTTTTATAAAACTTCTCATCCCCGATAACTACTACAGGCTTCTCCCTATTAAAAATAGAAATATCCTGTTTACTACAGGAGCAAGCTATTAACAAAACCAAAATTATTAAAAAGAGATTTCTCATATCATTTAACAATACAACAAATATTTTATTTATTCAAGGGGCTAAAATAATTATCTTTTTAATCAACGAAATATTCACAAATATTGACTTTTTTAATTTTTAGTATATATTATTTATAGCATCCTCCCCATCAATAAAGTTTCAACCCCTTTAGCCAGAGCGTCTGCTCTGGCTTTTTTTATTGACTTAGAAATAAAATAATTGTACCATGATCCTTATGGATAAGCTGTTTAAAGGTGTTATAGATTTTAGAGAGTCTGAATTTGACAGGTACAAGGATATTTTTTCTAGATTAAGTGACAAGCAATCTCCCCATACACTTTTCGTAGGCTGCTCAGATTCAAGAATTGTTCCAAATCTTATCACCAATACAGATCCCGGTGAGCTTTTTATAATAAGAAATATTGCAAACTCAGTTCCTCCATATAGAGATTCAGATGATGTTCTTGCTACAACTTCTGCCATTGAATATGCTGTGCAGGTATTAAATGTAAAAACAATAGTTGTTTGCGGACACTCTAACTGCGGAGGCTGTGCCGCTCTGAAAAAAATTGATAAATTGGATCATCTACCCCACGTAAAAAGATGGGTATCATCTCTTATGCCAGTATATGAATATGTTGTTGATCTAATGAAGGATAAAAATGAAAGTGATGAGTACCATGAAGAATGGTATTTTGAGCAGGCAAACATTGTTTATCAGATGAAAAATCTTTTAACTTATCCTTATATTTCTGAAAAATATAACAGAGGTGAAATAACTGTATTAGGATGGTATTATATAATTGAAACTGGTGAAGTATATAATTACAATCCCATCACTACTAAATTTGAATTAATAAAATAGCCTATTATTCACATTATAAAAAAGGCGGAGAGGAATCTCCGCCTTTTTTATTTATTTTCCCATAACTTTTGCTACTGTAGCACCTATCTCAGCAGGGCTCACAACTACATGGGCACCAGCATCTGATAGTGCATCCATTTTTTCCTTAGCTGTACCTTTCCCACCAGAAATAATAGCACCTGCGTGTCCCATCCTTTTCCCTTTAGGAGCAGTTTGGCCAGCTATAAAAGCTACAACAGGTTTGGTTATCTTATTTTTTATTAATTCAGCTGCTTCAATTTCAAGGGTTCCACCTATTTCACCTATCATAACGATAGCCTTTGTTTCTGGATCAGCCTCAAACATTGGCAAAAGTTGTTTATAGCTAAGACCTATTATTGGGTCACCACCAATTCCAACAGCAGTTGTTATTCCGAAACCTGCCTTTACAATCTGATTACTTGCCTCATAAGTCAATGTACCAGATTTTGAGATAAGCCCAACATTCCCTTTCTTGAATATAAATCCCGGCATGATACCTATTTTACACTCTTCAGCGGTAATAATTCCCGGGCAGTTTGGTCCGATAAGCATCATCCCTTTTTTATTTGCAAATGCTTTTGCGATCATTATATCTCTGACAGGAGCCCCTTCCGTTATTGCCACAGCAAGCTTTATCCCTGCATCGGCTGCTTCCATAATAGCATCACCCAGAAATGCTGGTGGAACAAATATTATACTAACATCTGCCCCAGTTGCTTCTACTGCCTCATGAACAGTATTAAACACAGGCTTGTTCATATGGATAGTACCACCTTTACCAGGAGTCACACCTCCAACGATATTTGTACCATATTCCATACACTGTTCAGCATGAAATGATCCCTCTTTCCCTGTGAAACCTTGAACGATAACTTTTGATGATTTATTTACAAGAATACTCATAATTACGCCTCCTTTGCAGCTTTGACTGCTTTTATTGCACCATCTCTCATATCAGCAGCAGGAATAATATTTTTTATCCCGCAATTGGCAAGAATCTGTGCAGCCTCTTCTGCATTTGTTCCATCAAGTCTTACAACAACAGGAACCTTTACCTCAGTAACTTTTGCAGCTTCTAAGATACCGTTGGCAACCCTATCGCACCTTACAATTCCACCGAAGATATTAACAAAGATAGATTTT